>JAUYJB010000071.1 GCA_030688605.1 Hyphomicrobiales bacterium | reverse complement strand
GATGGGCCAAATCGGCCCACCGGGTTCGTTGCGGCGCTCGCCCGATATCCCATATCGCGCGTCGCGCCGCGCCTGCCCGGATGAACCGATTTGGCCCATCAAATTGATTCCCTATAACCATGAACCGCTCTAGGGAGAGATGCGTTCAGGTTCGGTCGGCAACGCGATAGCGGGGCCGCTTGCAAGATATCCTTCTCCTCCGCCGGAAGGGGGAGGAGCGATGAGATGTGCGTCAACCTGAAATCATCATGATCCAGGTGCGCGCAAAAATGCGAGCAGGGAGGGAGCCATGTTGAAAAAGAAGGAGAGCCGGCCGGCGCAGCCGCTGCCGCTGCCGAAGCACCGGAACCCCTATTATGGCGGCGCCTGGCACAAGCCGAAATCGGGCCGCACCATCGAGGATTACAGCCCCGGCGATGGCCAGCTCCTGGCTGAGGTCGCCGACTGCACCGCCGCCGACGCCGAGGCCGCCATCGCGGCGGCGAAAAAGGGGTTTCCGTCGTGGCGCGCGACCCCGCCCCTGCAGCGGGCGGCAGCCCTCAGGCGCATCGCCCAGATCGTCCGCGACAATGCCGAGGAGCTGGCGCTGATCGACGCGGCAGACTGCGGCAACCCGTTCGGCGAGATGATCGGCGACGCCACCGTCGGCGCCGCCCAGCTTGAATTCTTCGCAGGCCTCGTGACGGAGGCGAAAGGGAGCACAATCCCGATGGGGCCTGACGCGGTCAACCTGACGGTGCGCGAACCGCTCGGCGTCGTCGGCCGCATCTTTCCCTTCAACCATCCGTTCATGTTCTGCGCCGGCAAGATGGCGGCCCCCTTGGCGGCCGGCAATACGGTGGTGATGAAACCGCCGGAGCAGGCGCCGCTGTCGACCCTGCGTCTCACCGAGCTGATCGACGGCGTGCTGCCGCCGGGCGTCTTCAATGTGGTGCCGGGCGGCAAGGAGGTCGGCGCGGTGCTCGCTTCGCATCCTGACGTTGCCAAGATCTCGGTAATCGGCTCGGTGCCGACGGGCAGGGCGGTGATGCGGGCAGCCTCCGACACGCTCAAGGAGGTGCTGCTGGAGCTCGGCGGCAAGAACGCCCTCATCGCCTTTGCCGACGCCGACCCGCAACAGGTGGCAAAAGCGGTCGTCGACGGCATGAACTTCACCTGGTGCGGCCAGTCGTGCGGCTCGACCAGCCGCGCCTTCGTCCACAAGGCAATCTATCCTGAGGTGCTTAAGTTGATGCAGGAGCGGGTGAAGCACTACCGCCCGGGCCCGCCCACCGAGCGTGAGACGACCATGGGGGCGATCGTCTCCAAGGTCCAGTACGACCGCATCATGGGCTTCATCGAGACGACAAGACAAGAGGGCGCGCGCCTCCTCTGCGGCGGCAAACGCCCGGACGACCCCAACCTCGCCGACGGCCTGTTCATCGAGCCGACCGTTTTCGCCGACATGCGCCCGGACATGACCATCGCCACCCAGGAGGTCTTCGGCCCGGTGCTTGCCGTGTTCGAATGGGAGGACGAGCAGGCGATGATCGCGGCGGTGAACGCGGTCGATTACGGGCTCACCTGTTCGATCTGGACCAAGGATCTTGCCACCGCCCATCGCACGGCGGCTGCCGTCGAGGCGGGCTATGTGTGGGTCAACGAGGTCTCGCGCCACTTCATCGGGGCGCCCTTCGGCGGCTACAAGCACTCCGGCCTCGGCCGCGAGGAGAGCTTGGCCGAGCTCCTCGCCTTCACCCAGGAGAAGAACATCCATATACGCCTGACCCCGCGCGGGTGAGGCGTGCCTGTGGCGACCAGCGCAGACAAGACCTCTCCCCACCGGGGAGGGGGAACGCATGCATCACCTTCCGTTGTACTTTTTCAACATCTCGTAAGTCATGGAATCCTAAGAATTCTTGAGCCGGCGGCCGCGTCGCGTCGGCGGACCGTGATTGAGGGGGTATGGCCATGAAGACGTTGCGCGTGGCGGGCTTGCTGGCGCTTGCCGGCCCGGTTGTTCTGCAGCAGCTGGCGGCGGCGTGGGCCTGGGGCGCAATCGCCGTCTCCAACGAGCAGGCGTCGCGCTGGGGCTATTCCTACGACTATTCAACCGAGCAGGCGGCGATCAACCGGGCGGTGCGGGATTGCGGCGGTGGCTGCAAGGCGGTGATCACCTTCGCCCGCGGCTGCGGCGCCTATGCCTACGGCGCCATCGACGGCGACAGCGAATTTGGCGTCGGCACCGGCCGAAATCGCGCGCAAGCCGAGGATAATGCGCTGGATGACTGTGAAATCGCCCTGTGGGACGTCTGCGATATCGTGGTCTGGGCCTGCAACGGCCGATAGCGAAGCCCGCCGGGCGATCAACCGTCCCTCGCGCAAGCGTGACTTGTCGGCGCTGCGCGTTTTAACCTATTCTAATTCGAAGAATCGCCGGAAGAGGAGCAGCGATCCATGCTGATCAAGCGCCCGAGGGGCTGGGAGCTGCCGGAATCTGCGGCGACGCCCGAGCATGTCTATGTGAACCGCCGCCAGCTCATGGCCGCTGGCGGGGCCGCGGTGGCGCTCACCGTGCTGCCGCATTTCGCCCGCGCCGAGATGGAGATGGTGCCGACGGCGGACCTCTATCCGGCCAGGCGCAACCTGGCCTACCGCATCGATCGCGACATCACGCCGGAAGAGCTTAATTCCACCTACAATAATTTCTACGAGTTCGGCTCGCACAAGGAGATCTCCAAGGCTGCGCAGGCGCTGAAGGTGCGGCCGTGGATGGTGAAGATCGACGGCGAGGTGGAAAAGCCGTTCGAAATCGACATCGACGAGCTGATCCGCAAGATGGGACTGGAAGAGCGGCTCTACCGGCACCGCTGCGTCGAGGCTTGGTCGATGACCATCCCCTGGACCGGGTTCCCGGTCTCGCGCCTCGTGGAGCTGGCCAAGCCCCTGTCGGCGGCGAAATATCTGCGCATGGAGACCTTCATGGATTCCGATGCCGCCCACGGCCAGCGCCAGTCCTGGTATCCGTGGCCCTATGTCGAGGGTCTGACCATGGCGGAAGCCGCCAACGACCTCGCCTTCATGGTCACCGGCGCTTATGGCAAGCCGGCGGCGAAACAGTTCGGCGCGCCCTTGCGCCTCCACGTGCCGTGGAAATACGGCTTCAAGTCGATCAAGTCGATCGTCGGCTTCTCCTTCGTGCGCGAGCGGCCGGTGAGCTTCTGGGAGGAGATCGCCGGCAATGAGTACGGCTTCTGGGCTAACGTCAACCCGCAGGTGCCGCATCCGCGCTGGAGCCAGGCGACGGAGCGTGTGCTCGGCACCGACGGGCGCATCCCCACCAGGCTTTTCAACGGCTATGGCGACTATGTCGCCGACCTTTACGCCGGCCTGAGTGGCGAGAATCTCTTTATGTAGGCAGCTCCCCCCTCCGCCGAGGGGAAGGGGGCATAAACAGCAGAACACCTTTCCCCCGCCCCTTCACGGGGAGGGGGGATCGGCAAGGCCGGGCCGCGCGGGGCGAGAAAAGAGTTGCAGCGCCCGCGCCTTGCCTCCTTCCGGGGCCGAAAGGACGACGATGTCCTTGGCGGATTTCCGGGGTTCCACTCCCTCCCCTTGTCGGCTATCGGATTCACACATCTTTTGACCTCAATGATTCCAATAACTTATCTGCCCTACCTTAGGAGAAACGGTCAGTATCTGGTGCCTTCGCATTTGTTGGAAAGACTCGCTTTTTCGAAATGGCTTGGGCGGCTCACTTGAGATGTGTGCATACGATAGCCCCTTGTCGGGGAGAGCAGCCCAGTGAAGCCGGGCCGGACTCAGGTCGCCTTTCATCCAGATCGTCACCCCCCGTGTCTCGCTTTGCGAGGCCGAGGGCAGGCGTGTCGAGCCCGGCAATGGCGAAGGAGGGGGGGCAGGGCTTCGATCAACCCTCATTCGTCGTCACCCGGCTTGACCGGGTGACCCAGTAGCCTCGAAGTTCAATCATTGACGCTGGGGGTTACTGGATCCCGGCTCTCCGCTTCGCTGCGGCCTCTGCGCGATCTCATCCAGGTCCAGAAGGCCTTCGATGAATGGCGGGAGATCTACAATGCGGCGCGTCCCCATCAGGGTTTGGACATGGCGGTGCCGGCGAGCCGCTATCGCCCCTCCTCGCGGCCCATGCCCAAGACGTTGCCGGAGGCCGAATATGCTCCCGAGGACATCGTGCGCCGGGTGGGAACGACCAAGAGCTATGTCAGCTTCAAGAACCGCCTGTGGAAGGTTCCGCAGGCCTTTTCCGGAGAACGCGTCGCCATCCGCCCGCGCGGCCAAGACGGCCGCAACGGCATCTTCTTCGGCGCCACGCGCATCTCGACCATTGACCTGAACATGTGAGCCAAGGACAACAATCAACGTGTCAGCGATGTCCCCGAACAGCTGTCAATCATGTCTCCGGACTGAGCATCAAGCCCGGCGATGACGGGCCGGCTAATACGCGTTGGCGATCGGCAGCTCCTCGGCCGGGAAGTGCGTGATGACCTGGCAACCTGTGTCCGTCACCACGACCTCCTCCTCGATGCGCGCCGCGGAAAAGCCGTCGCGCGCCGGGCAGTAGGTCTCCAACGCGAACACCATGCCGGTCTTGATCTCCATCGGATGGTCGAGCGAGACCAGCCGCGAGATGATCGGCCGCTCATGCAGCGCAAGGCCGAGCCCGTGGCCGAACTGAAGCCCGAAGGCGGCCTTTTCGTTGGGGAAGCCGAAATCCTCCGCCTTGGGCCAGACGGCGGCCACCGTGTCGGTCGAGACGCCGGGCGTGATCAGCCCGATCGCCTCGTCGAGCCAGTCGCGGCACTGCTTGTAGGCGTCCTGCTGGGCGCTGGTGGCGCGGCCGACATTGAAGGTGCGGTAGTAGCAGGTGCGGTAGCCCTGATAGGACTGCAGAATGTCGAAAAAGGCCTGGTCGCCGGGGCGGATCAGCCGGTCGGTGAAATTGTGCGGGTGCGGGTTGCAGCGCTCGCCGGAGATGGCGTTGATCGCCTCGACATCGTCGGAGCCCATTTCGTAGAGCAGCTGATTGGCGAGCGCGACGATGTCGTTCTCGCGCACGCCGGGCTTCAGCTCCTCATATATGACGTGATACGTGCCGTCGACCATCGCGGCGGCCTGGTTCAGGAGGATGATTTCGTCGATGTTCTTGATCTCGCGCGCGTCGAGCATGATCTGCTGGCCGTCGACGATGTCGAGCCCCGCCTTCCGCAACTCGAAGAACATCGCCGTCTCGGCAATGTCGAGGCCGACCGGCATGCTGGCGACGCCGGCCTGCTTGATGAGCGAAGCGATCTCCTCGGCGTGACCCTTCATCAGGCCGACGTCGGGCGGGATCGTGCCGCGCATGCCGGTGACCCCGGCGCGGCAATTCTCGTCCGGCAGCCAGTCGCAATAAAGCCGGTGGTGGACGGCCGCCGAGCCGAAGTCCCAGACCACCGGCTCCTCGTCGCCGGCAAACAGCGCGAAGCGGCACAGCTTGTCGCGCTCCCATTCGCCGATCTTGGTCGCCGACACATAGCGGATATTGTTGACGTCGAAGAGCACGAGCGCGCCGCATTTGGAGTTTTTCAACGCCTGGCGGGCGCGCGACAGGCGGTATTTGCGCAGCCGGTGGAAATCGACGCGGCCCTCGAAATCGACCGACATATGCCCCGGCGACGGCAGCGCCCGATCCCAGGCCCAGTGCGGATCGAGATCCTTCGGCCGCACCAAACGCGGCGACAAGGCGCGGTTACGGGCAGGTCTGGCCATGGGATTTCCTCCTCGTGGATTGGTGGGCCCGCGGGCTGGTCCCGTTGTCGGGTTTTGCGTTCCCCCGGCCGCCGCGCAATCGATTGCACCAACATGTTCCGCAAGCCCGCCGCTGTCAATTGGTACCATTCACAGGGCGTTAGGCCGAGGTGTTACGGCTTCAGCATCGCCAGCCGGATCAGCTCGCGCACCAGCGCGTCGGCCTCCTCGGCGCCGAAGGATTCGGTGATCCGCCGGTGTTGCGCCTCCGCCTCCGGCGCGATCTTCCGGATCACCGTGCGGCCCTTGGCCGAGATGGCGATCACCGTCCGGCGCAGATCGGACTGGTTGGAGCGGCGGGTAATCCAGCCCTTGCGTTCGACGAGCTTGAGGATGCGCGACAGGCTCGGTGGCAGGATGCTGGTAAGGCGCGCGAGTTCGGCCGCCTCGACCGGCCCCTCGCTGTCGAGGGCGCGCAGCACCCGCCACTGCTGCTCGGTCAGCCCGTGGGCGCGCAGCATGGGGCGAAAATAGGTCATCACCGCTTCGCGCGCCGTCAGCAGCAGGACCGGCAGCGAGCGCCTGAAGCTGCGCAGCGTTTCGCTCTGCGGCTCGGCCGCGCTCGGTGGGCGGTCGCTGCCGCCGGTCTGCACTCTGTCGGTCATCGATCACCCACCCAATCGAAGAGGAGCAATTTAATGCATTATCGGGATATGTGGGATCACTTTGATGCCGCAGTCCGCGGCGGCGGCGGCGTCATCGCCGAACGCTCTTTCCGCTGGCGCCCGGATACTCTACCAATGGCCGACAATCGCGCATTCCAACCGGCAATCGCCATGGCTAAAGGCACTAGGGAAAGATTGCTGAGCGGCGGCGAAATTCTCGTCGATACGCTTCTTGCCCACGGCGCAAGCCATGTTTTCTGCGTGCCGGGGGAAAGCTTTCTGCCGGTCCTCGACGCGCTTTACGACGCCCCCCTGACGCTCACCGTGTGCCGCCAGGAGGGCGGTGCGGCGATGATGGCCGAGGCTTTCGGCAAGCTCACCGGAGAACCCGGCATCTGCTTCGTCACCCGCGCGCCGGGCGCCACCAACGCCAGCGCCGGCGTGCACATCGCGCAACAGGACTCGACGCCCATGATCCTGTTCA
Source organism: Hyphomicrobiales bacterium (assembly GCA_030688605.1). Classification (NCBI taxonomy): domain Bacteria; kingdom Pseudomonadati; phylum Pseudomonadota; class Alphaproteobacteria; order Hyphomicrobiales; species Hyphomicrobiales bacterium. Next base: position 10,384 of record JAUYJB010000071.1, on the reverse strand, counting down.
TCGGCCAGGTCGCGCGCGGCACGCAGGAGCGCGAGGCGTTTCAGGAGATCGACTATCGGCGCATGTACGGCCCGTTGGCCAAATGGGTGGCCGAGATCGACGATCCGGCGCGCATCCCCGAATTCGTCACCCGCGGCTTCCATACCGCCACCTCGGGCCGGCCGGGCCCGGTGGTGCTGGCGCTACCCGAGGACGTGCTCTCCGCCACCGCCCGCCTCAAGCCGGTCGACCCCTACCGGCGCGCCGAGGCCCATCCTGGTCAAGGCGACATGTCGCGCCTGAAGGATTTGCTAGCCGCCGCCAGGAAGCCGTTCGTTCTGGTGGGCGGCGGTGGCTGGAGCGAAGCGGCTTGCGCCGATCTTCGGCGTTTTGCGGAGACCTGGCGCCTTCCCGTCGGCGTGTCGTTCCGCTGCCAGAGCTATTTCGACAACGACCATCCCAACTATGCCGGCGATGTCGGCATCGGCGTCAACCCGAAGCTGTGGCAGCGGATCCAGGGCGCCGATGTGCTTCTGGTGCTCGGCGCCCGGCTCGGCGAGATGACCACCGGCGGCTACAGGCTTCTCGATGTGCCCAAGCCGCGCATGACGCTGATCCACGTCTTTCCTGGCGCCGAGGAAATCGGCCGCGTCTACCAGCCGGCGCTCGGCATCAACGCCGCCATGGGCCCGATGGCCCGCGCGCTGGCCGGCCTTGAACCGCCGAAAAAACCGGGTTGGGCCGAAGCGACCGCGCGGGCCCGTGACGACTATCTGCAATGGACCGAGCCGCCGCGGATCCCCGGCGACGTGCAGCTCGGCGAGATCATGGATTGGCTCAGGACGAGGCTTCCGGCGGATGCCATTCTCACCAACGGCGCCGGCAATTATTCGGCCTGGCCGAACCGGTTCTACCGCTACCGGCAATTCCGCACCTTGCTCGGACCGACCTCCGGCTCCATGGGCTACGGTGTGCCGGCGGCGATTGCCGCCAAACGGCTCTATCCCGAGCGCAGCGTCATCGCCTTTGCCGGCGACGGCTGTTTCCTCGTGACCGGCCAGGAATTCGCCACCGCCTGCCAGTACGGCCTTGCCATCGTCGTTGTCGTCGTCAACAACGCCATGTACGGCACCATCCGCATGCACCAGGAGCGCGCCTATCCGGGACGGGTGAGCGGGACGGCGCTGGAAAACCCCGATTTCGCGGCGCTCGCCCGCGCCTTCGGCGGTCACGGCGAGCTGGTCGTGCGCACCGCGGAATTCGCGCCGGCCTTCGAGCGCGCCATTGCCAGCAGGCTTCCGGCGCTGATCGAGCTGCGGATCGATCCGGAAGCGATCTCGCCGAACACGACATTGAGCGAAATTCGGGCCAAAGCTATTGCGGTCAAGAATAAAATCACTTAGACTGTATTCTTAAGACCCCATCTGAGGGGCCAATCCACGAATCTTCCGTAACGGATACATTTCGTGTATTGGGCGGCTAAATTCTTTGCTGTCTATCGCGTTTTTATTCCATTAGTATACCGTGCGTATTCCGTGCTATGACGGCGATGCGGCCGCGATTTGTCGTGGACAAATTTGCGTAGTGGGACAGTCAGACGTGCGAATGCCAGCGTCTTCGCATGCGCATATCGCCGTCCAACTTGGCTAGCATTTGGGCATGAGACGGATTCTGGTTGAACTTGGGCCGATTTGGCGCAAATACATCGTCATCATCCATGACGTGTTGATGTCGGCGCTTGCGGTTGGGGCGAGTTTCTGGATCCGGTTCAGGGAGATTCCGCGCGGCGCGCACCTGTTTGCGGACGATCTTCTGTTGACGCTTGCGATCATGGTACCGCTGGCGGCGGGGGTGTTTCGCATCTGCGGGCTTTACCGCGGGGTGTGGCGGTTTGCCTCGACGCCGGATCTGGCCAACATCGTGCGGGCGGCGACGGTTCTGACGGTTGCGCTGGTGGCCGTCGACTTTCTCGCCCGCGGCCAGATCGTGGTGCCGCGGACGGTGGTGTTCGTGTATTGGTTTCTGCAGATCGGGATGCTGAGCGCGCCGCGACTGGCCTACCGGGTTTATGCGGATTCCCGGCGCGGGCGGGGCCGAGGGCATGCGGCGGACGCGATCCCGGCGCTGGTTGTGGGCACGGGTGCGGAGACGGAGATGCTGATCCGGCTTTTGCAGAGCACGCCCTATCCGACCTTGCGCGTTGTCGGGCTTTTGGCGCAGAGCCGTGCCGATCTGAGGCAGACGATCCGCGGCGTCGACGTTGTCGGCCTGAGCGAGGATCTGGCCGGCGTTGTCGGGTCTCTGTCGCGCAAGGGGATCGTGCCGCGGCGGCTGTTGTTCACGCGCGAGGCGCTTGAGCGCCAGGACAATCCGGTGGCGCTGATCGAGCAGGCGCGGCGTCTTGATCTTGTGGTCGGGCGCATTGCCAAGGGGGCGCTTTCGGCGCGGCTTGAGCTTGCCCCGCAGCTTGCGCCGATCCGCATGGAGGATCTGCTGGAGCGTCCGACGGTGAAGCTGAACGAGGGAGAGATCCGCGCGCTGGTGGGCGGGCGCAGGGTTGTGGTGACCGGCGGCGGGGGCTCGATCGGTAGTGAGATCTGCCAGCAGGTGGCCGAGCTTGGCGCGCATCGGGTGGTGATTGCGGAGAATTCGGAGTTTGCGCTTTATCAGGTGTTGCGGGCGCTGGAGGCGGTTCGCCCCGGGCTTGAGGTGATCGGCCGCATCTGCGACGTGCGCGATCGGGCGCAGATCGAGGCGCTGTTTGCGGAGTTCCGGCCCGAGCTTGTGTTCCACGCCGCGGCCCTGAAGCAGCTTCCGATCGTCGAGGACAATCGCGCCGCCGGCGCCATGACCAACATCATCGGCACCCGCAACGTCGCCGACGCGGCCAAGGCGCACGGGGCGTTGGCCATGGTTTTGATCTCCACCGACAAGGCGATCAAGCCGAGCTCCTTCCTGGGCGCCACCAAGCGGGTGGCGGAGCTTTACTGCCAGGCGCTCGACAGCGGCGCCAGCGCAGGCTCCAAGGTCGCTGGCGCCAAGATCACTGGGGCGAGGGGCGCGCCGACGCGCTTCCTGTCGGTGCGTTTCGGCAATGTTCTGGCCTCCAACGGCTCGGTGTTGTGGGTGTTCCGGGAGCAGATCGAGCAGGGCGGTCCGGTGACCGTCACCCATCCGGAGATGGAGCGCTACTTCATGAGCGTGAGCGAGGCGACCTCACTGGTTCTGTCGGCGACCGCGCACGGGCTTGCCGATCCCGCGCATGACGGCTCGGTGTTCATGCTCGACATGGGCAAGCCGGTGAAGATCATCGACCTTGCGCACCGGATGATCCGTCTTGCCGGGTTTGAGCCGGACCAGGACATCGCCATCGAGATCGTCGGCATCCGTCCCGGCGAGCGGTTGCGGGAGGAGCTGTTCCACGCCGGCGAGCCGGTGAGCCGGATCGACATTGAGGGCGTGTTTGCGGCCAAGCCGCGCTCGGTGCCGTTCGAGGCGCTGGTGACGGCCTTAAAGCGCATCGAGGCGGCGGCCAAGCAGGGCGACGAGACGGCGCTGTTGCGGCTGATCGGCAAGCTGGTGCCGGACTATAGCGGCCACATGCCGGAGGCCGACACCAACACCGCCGCCGCGCCCGATGCCGACAAGATCGTCTATCTCGCCAAACCCGGAAAATCCGCCGCCAAGCCAGGACAATCCGCCGCCAGTTGAAAACTCACGCTGGCCGGTCGGCGTCCTGGTTTTCTCGACGGCTGCCATCTTCAGTTCCGATGCAAATATCCGTGGGCGTCATCATACCGGTCTACAATCGACCCGACGGCGCCGCCGCGGCCGTTGAGTCGGTTCTGAAGCAAAGTTTTCAAGCTGCGCAAATCGTGCTCGTCGACGATTGTTCGCAGCCGCCTTTGAGCTTGCAGCCCTCCCTCGGCGGCGACCCTCGCATTACAATACGCCGATTGAAGAGGAATTCGGGAGCATCGGCCGCGCGCGGGGTGGGGCTTGAATCGATCGGCACGACCCATGTTGCGTTTCTTGACTCGGACGATATCTGGGCGCCCACCAAGCTATCGCGCCAGGTTGAGATCTTCGAGAGCCTGGGCCGGCCCGACATGACGGCCGTCTCGTGCGGGTGGAACTGGCTGGATGCGCGTGGGGCTTCTGCGACCCGCCACCCGCGGCCCAGCGCGCAACTTTCCGATTTCGTCAGCGGCTGCTGGTTCTGCCCCGGGTCCACCCTACTCATGGCGATGTCCGACCTCGCCCGGATCGGCGGTTTCGATTCCGCGCTGCGCAGGCTTGAGGATCTGGATCTGTTCATCCGCTTTGCCAAGGCCGGCGGCAGGCTTGAGGTCGTGCCTAGCGTCGAAGCAACCATTCGCCGCGGGCGCAACGCAACAAGCCAGGAGGTCGATGGCGCCGCGGCCCGGTTGCGAGCAAGATATTCTCAAACGGGAGACGAGCCGCTTGCTTCCGATCTCTTCCGGCGCCTGGATGCCTGGCTTGCCGTGGAGGAGGCTGCGGCGGCGCGAAACGAACGGCAATTCATTCGGATGGCGTCGCGATTTGTCTACTCGCTTGTGAAGGCACCGCGGCTGAGAAAGCAGCTTGGAGACTGGTGGCAGTGAGTAAGGCGCCGGGCGTGCCGCCGTATCTCGTCCCGCTGCTTGCGTTGATGGTGCTTCACACCACCGCCATCGCCGGCCTCCTGGCGCCGCCCATCTTCGCGGTCGCGGCAATGGCGGAGCTGGGGCTGAGCATCGAATGGATCGGCGCCTATCCCTTTCTCGTCTATGGGGCGGCCATTCTGTCGGCCACATCCGTCGGCGGCTTGGCGGCGAATGTCGGACCTATCCGGACCTCGCAGGGCTGCCTGCTTCTCGTCGGTGCCGGGCTCTGCCTGCTGGCAAGTGCGGATCTGCCGCTGATGGCTTTGGGTTCGCTTATCATCGGCGCCGGCTATGGCCCGCTGACGGCGGCAGGCTCGGACCTGCTCAAGCACGTCACGCCGCCGAGGCTGCAACCGGTCATATTCTCGGTCAAGCAAACGGCGATTCCGGTCGGCGGGGCGCTTGCCGGAGCGGCCATTCCGACCCTGGTCCATCTGATCGGATGGCAGGGGACGTCCCTTATTCTCGGTGTTGTCTGCATCGGGCTCGCGCTCACTGCCCAGACCCTGCGGACGTGGCTCGACGGCGGGCTGCCCAGGTCGAGCGACCGGTCGTTGTTGGGACTTGGCTCGCTTCGCCTGGTTGCGAAAAATTCCGCCTATCTGCTGCTGGGTGCGGCGTCGCTTTGCTTTGCGGTCGCCCAGGGCGTGCTGTTCACCTATCTCGTGCCGTACCTGTCCGAGGACCTGGGCCTGACGCTGGTTGCCGCCGGGGCGGTCCTTGCCGCCGCCCAGCTCGGCGGGGCAGGGGGACGCATTCTGTGGGGCATCGTCGCGTCCTGGCTGAAATCCGCAAAACCGGTGCTTGTCGGGCTGGGCGCGGCCATGGCGGCGGCGGCCGGCGCCACGGCTCTGTTCAGCCCCGATTGGCCGCTCACCGCGATCGTCGCCGTCGGCATTCTGTTCGGCATGACGGCGGTCGGCTGGAACGGCGTGTTCCTCGCCGAGGTGGCGCACGTGGCGCCGCCGGGCGGGGTCGGCGCGCTGACCGGCGCCATGTCGTCCCTGGCTTTCCTCGGCCTGATGGTGGGGCCGCCCATTTTCGGAGTCCTGATCAAGGCAACGGGAGGGTATTTTTCCGGCTTCATGGCCGTCTCGGCCATGACGCTCCTCGGCAGCGCCTTGTTGCTGCGCCAGCCGGAGAAAGCCTGAAGCCAGCGGTTCATTTCGGGCCAACGGTTCCCCGCCTTCTACGCCGCGTCGGCCGGTCCCTCCGGCGGCATGATGTGGATGGCGTCGGCCAGAAGCGAGACGCTCGCCTTCTCGCCGGCGGCGAGCCGGTTGCGCTCGGCGACGTGCCGCGGCACGTGAAAGCTCAGCGGTCGGTCGGCCGTTCCGTCGACGTTGAGGACATTGAGGGTCGTGTCGCCGAGGATGAGGTGTTCGGCGATGACGCCGGAAACCGGGTTTTCTGCTTCACCGCGCGACGGCCGGTCGCGCCGGTGCAGCACCACCTTCGAGGGCGGAATGAGCCAGGCGACGCGTGCGCCGGGCGCGAAATTCTCGGCCCGCGCAACCTCCAGCACATGGCCGTTCCAGCGCAAGAGCGTCAGGCGCCGGGCGGCATCGTGCGCCTCGATCTCGCCGGCAAAAATGTTGCGGTGGCCGATCAGCCGCGCCGCCTCGATGGAGATCGGGCGCTGGACCAGCTCGAGGGGCGGTCCCTGCTGCAGGGTGCGGCCGTGATGCAAGAGGCACAGGCCGTCGGCGAGCATCAGCGCTTCGTCGATGTCGTGGGTGACGAGCACCAGCGGGACCGAGAGTTCGCGGCGCAGCAGGGCAAGCTCGCGATAGAGCTTCTCGCGCGTCGTCTTGTCGACCGCGGAGAAGGGCTCGTCGAGCAGCAGCACCTGCGGCTCGCGGGCGAGCGCCCGGGCGACGGCAACGCGCTGCTGCTGGCCGCCGGAAAGCTCGGCCGGCCGGCGGTTCTCGAGGCCCGCGAGATGAACGAGCGCCAACAGCTCGGCCGCCTTGCCCCGCCGCGCCGCCGCGGCGACATGGTCCATGGCGGCAATGACGTTTTCGAGCGCCGTCATGTGCGGGAACAGGGCATAGCTCTGAAACACGATCCCCGCCGCGCGCCGATGTGGCGCCAGGTTGACGCCGGCATCGGTGTCGAGCCAGGTCTTGCCGTTGATTTGAATGAACCCGCGGCGCGGGCGATAGACGCCGGCAATGCTGCGCAACAGCGTCGTCTTGCCGCTGCCGGAGGGGCCGACGAGGGCCAGCAGTTCTCCGCGGCGGCAGGAGAAACTTGCCGCAAGCGGGATCGGCCCGGTCTGCTCGACGGTGACGGCGAGTCCGGCCATGTCAGCCGAACCTGCGCCCGATGCGACGCGAAAAGGCGAAGGTGAGCGCGATGGTCGCGAGCGACAGGGCGAGCAGCAGCGCCGACATGCGCCCGGCCGCCGCCTCGTCGAAGGCCTGGACGCGGTCATAAATGGAAATCGCGATGGTCCGCGTCTCGCCGGGGATGCTGCCGCCGACCATCAGCACGATGCCGAACTCGCCGAGCGTGTGGGCAAACGCGAGCACCAGCCCGGTCAGGATGCCGGGCCAGGCGAGCGGCAGCTCGATCTTCTGCAGCACCCGCCGCGGCGTCATCCCGCAGCACAGCGCCGCCTCGCGCACCTCGCCGGGGATCGCCTCGAAGGCGCGCTGCATCGGCTGGATGGCGAACGGCAGGTTGAAGATGAGGGAGGCGATGAGCAAGCCCTCGAAGCTGAACACGAGCGGCTGGCCGAACGCCCCCTGCCAGGCCTGGCCGAGCGGCGAGGCGGCGCCGAAGGCGACGAGCAGATAATAGCCGAGCACCGTCGGCGGCAGGACCAGCGGCAGCGCCACCGCGGCCTCGACGAGCACCTTGCCGCGAAAGTCGCGATAGGCAAGCTGCCGGCCGCAGAAAATGCCGACCGGCAGCAGCAACAGTACGGTGAGGACGCCGAGCCGGAAGGAAAGTCCCAATGCCACCCAGTCCATTGTGCGCCTCCTCAGGCGTTCTCGCCGGGCAGCAGAAAGCCGAACCTGCGCAGGATGGCCCGCGCCGCGGGTCCTTGCAGATAGGCATGGAAGCGCTGCGCGGCGGCGCTGGCGCCGGTCAGAAGCACCATGCGCTGGCGCAGCGCCGTGTGCCAGTCTTCCGGGATCAGCGCGAAGCGCGCGCGGCCTGCGATCTTCGGCGACAGCGCCAGGGAATAGGCGATGATGCCGCCTTCGGTCGCGCCCGAAAGGGCGAACTGGGCTGCTTGCGACACGTTCTCGCCGAGCACGAGCTTTTCCTCAAGATCGCCCCACAGCCCGGCGTGGCGCAGGGCCTCCTCGGCGCGCTTGCCGTAGGGAGCGTGCTCCGGATTGGCGATGGCGAACTTCTCGATCCGGCCTTCGCGGAGCGCCGTCCTCAGGCCTTCGAGCGCGCCATCGGGCTCGACGCCCGACTCCTTCGGGGCGACGATGACGATCCGCCCCAGGGCGTAGAGCGCGCCCTCGTCGCGGGTGAGCCCGTCGCGCGCAAGTTCGCGAACATAGTTCTCGTCTGCCGAGAGGAACAGCTCGAACGGCGCCCTCTGGCGGATCTGGCGGGCGAAATTGCCGGACGAGCCGAAGGTGAGGCGCACCGCAAGGCCGGTGTCGCGCTCAAATGCCGCCGCCACCTCGGGAAGCGCGAACTGAAGGTCGGAGGCCGCGGCGATGAGCGGCGGCTCCTCGGCGCGCGCGCCCAAGGCGCTCGCGGCCAACGCGGCGACGGCAAGAAGGGCGACGAAAAAGCGTCGCGACATGAAGGACCTCGAACGCGACATCATTCGATATGTTTGTCTGAACATATCGCTTCGCATGGGCGGGCGCCAGGGTCAACCGTCCGGCGATCCGTCGGTCATGAGCCGCTGCAATGCCGTCATTTCGGCGCCGATGGCGTCCCGGGTCAGCCGCTCCATGCGCCGGTAGCGGGCGAGAACCTCTTCGCCGGCGTCCGTCAGCGTTGCGCCGCCATGGCCGCGACCGCCCTTGGCCGTGGCGACCAGTGGCGTCTTGAAGGCGCGGTTCATCGCCTCGACCAGTCGCCAGGCGCGCTTGTAGCTCATGCCCATGTGCCGGCCGGCAGCGGCGATCGAGCCGGTAAGGCGAATGCTCTCGAGGATGTCCGCCTTGCCCGGGCCGATGGCGACGTCCGGCTCGAGCACGATGCGCAACCGCGCGCCGACGGTGCGATTTCCCGCTTTCATGGCATCAACATTACCCGCTGCATGCCGCTTTGTGCCAGTGGCATGGCGGCCGAGCAAATCGCCCATCCGTTCGTGGAATAGGCACCGGGTAAGCTTAACGGCAGCCAACCGAAATCACGCGAGGTCGAGATATTCCCTCACCGTTTCTTATCATCTTGGCGCCTATGATTCCGGCCCGGCGCAAGGACAGACCTGCCACCATGGCTTGTCGCCTCGGACGGCGGGCCGTACGTGTCGAGCGCGGAGCCAGGCATGATCGGAAACGCAATTCGTACAATCCTGCTGGCGGTGATGGTGCTCGCCGCCACGGCCCATTCCTCGATGGTCTCGGCCGAGACGGTGACCTTGCGCATGGCCACCTGGGTGCCGCCGATGCACCACCTCCATCAGACCTTCACGGAATGGGCGGCACAGATCGAGAGGGCCTCCGGCGGCAGCTTGAAGGTCGTCCTCGACGAAGCGCCGTTGGCCAAGGCGCAAGGGCAGTACGAACTGGCGAAGAAGGGCATCGCCGACCTGGCGTTTCCCGTCCTCGGCTATATGCCCGACCGTTTCGCGGTGACGCGGGGCATAGAACTGCCGTTCCTGTCGCCGAGCGCGGAGGTCGGCAGCCAGGCGCTGTGGGACTGGGGCACGCGCAACATCGCGGACCAGGAATTCAACGACGTCAAGCTCGTGACCCTGTTCGTCCATGGTCCGGGCATGCTGCATTCCAAGACGCGGGTGAGGACGCACGAAGACTTGGCCGGAATGAGGTTGCGCGTCGGCGGCGGCGGCGTGGCCATTGCCCGCGCGCTCGGCGCGGTGCCGGTGGCGATGACGGCGGCCGACGCCCACCAAGCGCTCCTGCGCGGCACCACCCAAGGCACGCTGTTTCCGTGGGAGGCGGTCGCAAGCTACCGGCTGACCGGGCTCGTGCGCTACCATTTGGAGATCCCCGGCGGCCTTTACACGACGGTCTTCGCCGTGGTGATGAACAAGGCCAGATATGAGAGCCTCGCGCCGGAGCACAAGGCGCTCATCGACCGGTTCGGCGGCGGCTACGGGGCGGCGTTCATCGGCCGGCATTGGGACGAGGCCGACCGCGCGGCGCGTGAGGAGGCCAAGGTCAACGGCGAATACATCCATACCCTGGCGCCCGAGGAGCTCAAGCGCTGGCGGGCCAAGATCGCGTTCATGGACGGGGAATGGATCGTCGATATGACCGAACAGGGCCACGACGCAGCCGCGCTGCTCGACGACCTGCGCAAGACGGTGAGCAAGTTCCAGGACATGCAGGCGAGCGTCCATCTGCGCTTCGCCCAGCCCGGCCAGTGACCGCAGAGCGCGCCCGGCTTCGGGTCGTCTAGAGCGGTTCATGGTTATAGGGGATCAATTGGATGGGCCAAATCGGTTCATCCGGGCAGGCGCGGGCCGCGACGCGCGATACGGGATATCGGGCGAGCGCCGCAACGAACCCGGTGGGCCGATTTGGCCCACCGAAGGCCGGGTTCTTTTGCGCCGTGGCGGTGTTGCGGCT
>JAUYJB010000070.1 GCA_030688605.1 Hyphomicrobiales bacterium | reverse complement strand
ACCGAAGGCCGGGTTCTTTTGCGCCGTGGCGGTGTTGCGGCTGTTGGCCGATGCACCGCATCGCCCGGCGAGCCGCGCCTGGCCACGGCGCAAAATCATCCCGGTCAAATGGTTCCCTATAACCATGAACCGCTCTAGGCGGGCAGGGCGCATGGCGCGGGCGAGATCACTCTCGATGCAGTTGAAGCGGGTCGCCGTTCCGGTCGCCTGCGCAATCCTTGCGCTTTATTTCGCCTATCACGCGGTCGTCGGCGACAATGGGATTCTCGCCTGGCGCGACCAGCAGCGCGAAGAGGTCAGGCTGCAGAAGGAGCTTGCCGGCGCCCGCGCCCGGCGCCTGGCGCTCGAACACCGCGTGACGCTGATGCGGCCTGAAAGTCTCGATCCCGACATGCTCGACGAACGCGCCCGCGAGAACCTCAATCTGGCGCATCCGAACGACATCACCATCTTCCGCAATGCCCGCTAGAATGGTTCCCGGTCAAATGGTTCCATATGACCGGGAACCACTCCAGGGCATGATCGGGGTACTGGACGCGGCGGTGCAGGCTCACCATCTTGACACTCATAGGAATTTCGCCGGACGGTGGCGGTTTCGCTCGAAACATTTTGTCGCCGTGCCCGATATGGGCTATGGGCTAACAAAAAGAGTACGGCGTTCTAGGTCGAGGAACATGGCGACGGCTGCAAAATCCGCAAAATCGGAAAAGACGACCGCGAAGGCTGCAAGAGTCGCGAAGGCTGAGAAGGCTGCAAAGGCCGAAAAGCCTGAAAAGCCCGCGACGCCGACGCCGGGCAATGGCAAGGCGCCCGCGTTCAGCCGCGATGAGGAGCTTGCCGCCTTCCGCGGCATGCTGTTGATCCGCCGCTTCGAGGAGCGCGCCGGCCAGCTTTACGGCATGGGGCTCATCGGCGGCTTCTGCCACCTCTATATCGGCCAGGAGGGCGTGGTCGTAGGCATGCAGATGGCGATCGAGGAGGGCGATCAGGTCATCACCTCCTATCGCGATCACGGCCACATGCTGGCCTGCGGCATGGACCCGAAGGGCGTCATGGCCGAGCTGATGGGCCGCGGCGCCGGCTATTCCAAGGGCAAGGGCGGTTCGATGCACATGTTTTCGGCCGCGAAGAATTTCTTCGGTGGCCACGGCATCGTCGGCGCCCAGGTGCCGATCGGCACCGGCATCGCGTTCGCCAACCGCTACCGCGGCAACGACCGCGTGTGCCTGACCTATTTTGGCGAGGGTGCCGTGAACCAGGGCCAGGTCTACGAGGCCTTCAACATGGCCGCCCTGTGGCGCCTGCCGGTGGTCTACGTGATCGAGAACAACCGCTACGCCATGGGCACGTCGGTGAGCCGTTCCGCCGCCAAGTCCGAAGAGCTCTACAATCGCGGCTCGGTCTTCGGCATTCCCGGCGAGCAGGTCGACGGCATGGATGTGCGTGCCGTCAAGGCGGCGGGCGAGGCGGCGGTCGCCGAGTGCCGCGCCGGCAAGGGGCCGATCATCCTCGAAGTGCTGACCTACCGCTATCGCGGCCATTCCATGTCGGACCCGGCCAAGTACCGCACCAAGGAAGAGGTCCAAAAGGTGCGCGACGAGCGCGACCCGATCGAGCAGGTGCGCCGGCGGCTGATCGAGACGGGCGGCGCCGGCGAGGACGACCTGAAGGAGATCGACAAGGAGATCCGCGCCCGGGTCAGCGAGGCGGCCGAGTTCGCCCAGGGCGCGCCGGAGCCCGATCCGGCGGACCTGTGGACGGGCGTGTGGCGGTAGAAGGCGGAAAGCGCAGCGCCATGCCCACTGAAATCCTCATGCCCACCCCGTCGCCCACCACCCCTATCTCGTCATTGCCGGGCTTGACCCGGCAATCCATGCCGTGGCGCCTCACCCCCACCCCGCGTCGCGTAAGGCTCGTGCTTTGCACTCGCCAACGCTTCGCATACCTCCCCCATCAAGGGGGTGGGGGCTATGTATTGGGGCCCCGCCATGCCCACTGAAATCCTCATGCCCGCGCTGTCGCCGACCATGGAGGAGGGCACCCTTGCCAAATGGCTGGTCAAGGAGGGCGACAAGATTTCCGCCGGCGACGTGATCGCCGAGATCGAGACCGACAAGGCGACCATGGAGGTCGAGGCGGTCGACGAGGGCCAGCTCGGCAAGATTCTCATCCCCGAGGGCACCGAGGCGGTGAAGGTCAATACGCCGATTGCCGTCATTCTCGCCGACGGCGAGGACGCCAATGGGCTGGACGCGGCCGCCGCGCCGCCGCCTGAGATGGCGCTTGAGATGGTGGCCGAGCCGCCGCCTGCGGCCGCAAAGCCGCCGCGGCCGGCGCCCGCCGCTCCGCCCGCCGCGCCCGCGCCGGTGACCGAGGCCGAGGTGCCGGAAGGCACCGAGATGGTCGAAATGACCGTGCGCGAGGCGCTGCGCGACGCCATTGCCGAGGAGATGCGCCGCGATCCCGACGTCTTCCTGATCGGCGAGGAGGTCGCCCAGTATCAGGGCGCCTACAAGATTTCCCAGGGCCTGCTCGAGGAGTTCGGGGAGGAGCGGGTCGTCGACACGCCGATCACCGAGCAAGGCTTTGCCGGCCTCGGCGTCGGCGCCGCCTTTGCCGGGCTCAAGCCCATCGTCGAGTTCATGACCTTCAATTTCGCCATGCAGGCGATGGACCAGCTCGTCAATTCCGCCTCCAAGACGCTCTACATGTCCGGCGGCCAGATGGGCGCGCAGATCGTCTTTCGCGGCCCCAACGGCGCGGCCGCCCGGGTCGCCGCCCAGCACAGCCAGGATTACGCCGCCTGGTTCAGCCACGTTCCGGGCCTCAAGGTGGTCCAGCCCTATACCGCCGCCGACGCCAAGGGGCTGCTGAAGTCGGCGATCCGCGACCCCAACCCAGTGATTTTCCTCGAAAACGAAATGCTTTACGGCCATTCCTTCAAGGTGCCGAAGCTCGACGACTGGCTGGTGCCGATCGGCAAGGCGCGGATCGCGCGCGAAGGGGCCGACGCGACCCTGGTCTCCTGGGGCATCGGCATGACCTACGCGCTCAAGGCCGCCGAGGCACTTTCAGCCGAGGGCATCGAGGCCGAGGTCGTCGATCTCAGGACCCTGCGGCCGATGGACACCGAGACCGTCCTCTCCTCGGTAAGGAAGACCGGCCGCGTCGTCATCGTCGAGGAGGGCTGGTCGCAGAATTCGGTCTCCGCCGAGGTCGCGACGCGGGTGATGGAGGGCGCCTTCGACTTTCTCGACGCGCCGCCCGCCCGCGTCACCGGCAAGGACGTGCCGATGCCCTACGCCGCCAACCTCGAAAAGCTCGCCTTGCCGTCGGTGGAGGAGGTCGTCGCGGCGGTCAAGGCCGTCTGCTACGCATAAGGAAGCGGCGATGACCATCGAGATCCTGATGCCGGCGCTGTCCCCCACCATGGAGAAGGGGAACCTCGCCAAGTGGCTGGTCAAGGAGGGCGACAAGGTTGCGACCGGCGACGTCATCGCCGAGATCGAGACCGACAAGGCGACGATGGAGGTCGAGGCGGTCGACGAGGGCACCGTCGGCAAGATCGTGGTCGCGGAGGGCACCGAGGACGTGCCGGTCAACCAGCCGATCGCGCTTCTGCTCGAGGAAGGCGAGGAGGCGAGCGCGCTCAAGTCCGCCCCGGCGCTGAAAAAGCTTGAGAAATCTGCTCCCGCGGCAGCCCCGAAACCGACAAAAGCCGAAAAGCAGGCAATGCCTGAGCCCGCCGTTTCCTCACCCGCGCCTTCTGCCGCGCCTGCACCCGCGGCGCCCGGGAAGGGGAACGGGGCAGGGCGCATCTTCGCTTCGCCCTTGGCCAAGCGCCTGGCGGGGGAGCGCGGCATCGACCTTGCCGCCCTTGCCGGCTCCGGCCCGCGCGGGCGCATCGTCAAGCGCGATGTCGAGGAGGCCGTCCCCGGCGCGGCGCGCCCCGCGGCCGAGGCCCGGGCGCCGGCCCCTGCGCCGTCGCCTGCGCCGCCCATCACCGAAGCGGAGATCGCCGCGCTCTACGCGCCGGGCACCTATGAGGCGCTGCCCCATGACGGCATGCGCAAGACCATCGCCCGCAGGCTCGTCCAATCGAAGCGCGACATCCCGCACTATTATCTCAACGCCGACTGCCAGCTCGACGCGCTGATCAAGCTGCGCAGGGAGCTCAACGCCCAGGCCCCCAAGGGCGCCGACGCCAACCCGGAATACCGCCTTTCGGTCAACGACTTCCTGATCAAGGCGCTGGCACTCGCCTTGCAGAAGGTGCCGATGGCCAACGCCACCTGGACCGAGAACGCGCGCCTCATCCACAAGCACTCCGATGTCGGCGTTGCCGTCGCCCTGCCGGACGGCCTGATCACCCCGGTCATCCGCAACGCCGAGCTGAAGACGATTTCGGCGATTTCCGCCGAGATGAAGGACCTCGCCCTCCGCGCCCGCTCGAAGAAGCTGAAGCCTGAGGAATATCAAGGCGGCACCACAACGCTCTCCAATCTCGGCATGTATGGGGTGGATGGCTTTACCGCCGTTATCAACCCGCCGCACGCGACCATCCTCGCCGTCGGCGCCGGAGCCGAGCGGCCGGTGGTCAGGTCCGGCCGCATCGCCATCGCCACGGTGATGACGGCGACGCTCTCTTGCGACCACCGGGTCGTCGACGGCGCGCTCGGCGCCGACCTACTGCGCGCCTTCAAGTCCTATGTCGAAAAGCCGATGTCCATGCTGGTGTAGCCGGCTATCGAAATACGGCGATTGCAACTGCCAAAAAGCACCGCTCCCCGGTGGGGCACTACCTTCCTCAACTCCGTCATTACCCGAACATCAAGCCGGGGCATGACGATAATGGGCGTGCATCGTCGCTTGTCCGGGACGACGGGGGTGGTTCCGGCCAGTCTCCGGATGACGGCGGGCAGCCCGCGCGCTATTGATGCTGCGGTTCGAACGTGGGGAGAAATACAATGGCGGACACGAGCTTCGACGTTCTGATCATCGGCGGCGGCCCTGGCGGCTATGTGGCGGCGATCAGGGCGGCCCAGCTCGGCCTCAAGACGGCGGTTGTCGAGAAGGCCGATCTCGGCGGCATCTGCCTCAATTGGGGTTGCATTCCGACCAAGGCGCTGCTGCGCTCCTCGGAGCTGTTCCACACCATGGAGAACGCCGGCTCTTACGGCCTGTCGGCCAAGGGCGTCGGCTTCGACCTCGCCAAGGTCGTGGAGCGCTCGCGCGCCGTCTCCAGCCGCCTCACCCGCGGCGTCGGCCACCTCATGAAGAAGAACAAGGTCACCGTCATCGACGGCGAGGGAAAGCTTGCCGGCCCCGGCAAGGTCGCGGTGACGGGCAAGGGCAAGGGCGATTACGCGGCCAGGCACATCATCCTTGCCACCGGCGCCAGGCCCCGCGTGCTCCCCGGCCTGGAGCCCGACAAGAAGCTGATCTGGACCTATTTCGAGGCCATGGTGCCGGAAAAGATGCCGAAATCGCTGGTCATCGTCGGCTCCGGCGCCATCGGCATCGAGTTTGCCTCCTTCTACCGCGCCTTCGGCGTCGAGGTGACGGTCGTCGAGATGCTGCCGCAGATCCTTCCCGTGGAGGACGAGGAGATCGCCGGCCTCGCCCGCAAGCAGTTCGAGAAGCAGGGCATCAGGATCATTACCTCGGCGACGGTGAAATCGGTCGACAAGGTCAAGAACGGCCTGACAGCGACCGTCGAGGAAGCCAAGGGCAAGACGCAGCAGATCGCCGCGGAACGGATGATCTCCGCCGTCGGAGTTGTCGGCAATGTGGAGGATATCGGCCTGGAGGCCCTCGGCGTGAAGACGGCCAACGGCGTCGTCGTCGCCGACGGCTTCGGCCGCACCAACGTAGCCGGCGTCTACGCCATCGGCGACGTCGCCGGCCCGCCGCTTCTCGCCCACAAGGCCTCGCATGAGGGCGTCGTCTGCGTCGAGAAGATCGCGGGGCTCGCCGACGTTCACCCGGTCGACAAGCTGAAGATTCCCGGCTGCACCTATTGCCGGCCGCAGATCGCCTCGGTCGGCCTCACCGAGAAGCGCGCCAGGGAGCAAGGCCATCAGGTCAAGGTCGGCCGTTTCCCGTTTCTCGCCAACGGCAAGGCGATCGCGCTCGGCGAGGACCAGGGCCTGGTCAAGACCATATTCGATGCGGCGACGGGCCAGCTTCTCGGCGCCCATATGGTCGGCGCCGAGGTCACCGAGCTGATCCAGGGCTTTGTCGTCGCCATGAACCTGGAGACCACCGAGCAGGAGCTGATGCACGCCATCTTCCCGCACCCGACCCTGTCGGAGATGATGCATGAGAGCGTGCTCGACGCCTATGGCCGCGTCATCCATATGTAGACGGGCCCATATAGACGGGGCTTCACGAACCGCGAAGGGAGAAGGACATGGGGACGGTCGGAATCATCGGAATGCTCGTAATCGGCCTGATTGCCGGCTATATCGCCGAGAAGGTGACGGCGAGCGACCACGGCCTCATCACCAATCTCGTCGTTGGGGTCATCGGCGCCTTCGTCGGCGGCTTTCTCGCCAACACTCTGGGGCTGCAGATCGCCCCGGGCTTTTGGGGTACGCTCATCGTCGCCACCGTCGGCGCCATCATCTTCCTCTATCTGTGGAAGGCCATTCGCGGCCGCCTTTGATCGGCCGGCTGGACCTGGAACATGATCGGGCCACTTGATATCCGCGCCGGTGCCCGGGCGCTCGCCCTGATCGCCGGGCTGGCGGTTCTTTTCGATGCCGGCGCGGCGGCGGCGCAGGAATCCATCGTCCGGCTTGGCGCCCGCCTCAACGTCGCCGCCGACGGCCAGGAGGACGTGTGGGCGCTCGGCGGCCAGGTCAGCGCCCTTGGCGCGGCCGGGCGGGACGTGTGGATCGTCGGCGGCGATGTCGAGGTCGACATGGACGTCGCGGAGGATCTGGTGGCCGTCGGCGGCCGGGTCGTCTTGCGCGGCTCGGTCGGCCAGGACGCCTGGATCGTCGGCGCCGCGGTCGATGTCGCCGGCGCCGTGGCTCAGGACCTGCACGCGGTCGGCGCGACCGTCTCCATCTCTGACGAAGCGAGGATGGGCGACGGCTCGCGCATCATCGGCGCTCTTGTCGAATTCCGCGGCGGCGCCAGCGGCGCCCTGGCGATCGCCGCCGACGAGGTCACCTTTTCCGGCACCGCGACCGGCCCGGTGACCCTCACCGGCCGCATCGTCAGGATCGCCGACGGCGCCCGCATCGACGGCGACGTGACGGTGCGCATGATCGGTAGCCCCGAGGTCGCGCCGGGGGCGAAAATCGGAGGCCGGCTGACCGTCAGCCTGCCCGAGCCGCCTGGGGCGCCGGGGCGCGACTGGGGCCTGCGCGGCACCGTCTCGTTCGTTTTCGCGGTCAGCGCCTTCGTCGTCGCCGCGGCGGCGATGTTCCTCGCCCCCGTGGTCATGGCGACGGCAACCGGCGCGCTCGTCAGCCGGCCGGGCCTGGCGCTGGCGAACGGCCTTGTCGCCGCCATCGGCGGGCCGGTCGTCGCCGTCGTGCTGATCGTCATCGTCGTCGCCGCGCCGCTCGGCCTGTTCCTGTCCATGGGCTTCCCCTTGCTCGCCCTTCTCGGCCACGGCATCGTCGGCGCCGCGATCGGCAACAAGCTCCTGCCGGCCGCGGCGGGCCAATCGGGCGCCCTGCGCCGGCTCGCCAGTCTCCTGATCGGAGTCGTCCTCGTTTCCGCCGTCGGGCTTCTGCCCCTGATCGGCTTCCCCATCGTGCTTCTGCTCCTGATCCTCGGCGTCGGCGCGGCCCTGCTGGCGCTCGCCGAGCATCTGTTCGGGTTTACGCCGCGGGGCGTTCAGGGGGCTTAGCGCGCCGGCAACAACGACGGAGGAGGGAGGGCACGGCTTCGATCAACCCTCAGTCGCCGTCACCCGGTCTAACCGGGTGACCCAGTATCCGCCGAGCCCGATCATTGACGCCGGGAATTACTGGATCCCGGCTTTTCGCTTCGCCGCAGCCGGGATGACAACAAAAGGCGGGGAGCGCCGCAGGCGCGACCGGAACCAAAAAACCAGGCGAGAAGGGGAGGAAGCCGACGAGAGGACGACCGGAAGGAACTGAAACGACGCAACCAAAGGAGTTTTCATGCCCCGTAAATCGCAAGCCGATTCCAGGCCGCATTCGGATCCCGGCGAGTTGAACGAAGAGCGGCGCTTTGACGCGTGGCGCCGCTTTGCCACCCAGGTCCTGCGGCTTCCGACGATCCGCGAAAAGCCGGCGTGCCGCCGCGCCCGTTTCCGCGCGCCCAGGGAGGTGCCGTGCATCCTGCGCTACACGCGGCGATATCAGCACAGGCTGCCCGTCATCCGTAAGGCGCTGCTGGCGGAGCTTGCCCGCCGGGAGGCGGAGCAGGCGCAAGCTTAGGCCCGGTCCCCGCGCGGCCGCGAATTCAGCGCGGGGCTCGGCCGAACGTCTATTTGGAATCGCGGAAAAAAGCGTTACATACCAACCGTTGGGCCGCACCGACGGCCCGCGGAAAGCTGGCTATCATGGTCACCGTGCTCGACACGACTGCAAAGCGCGCCGAGGCGCGCCCGCGCCATCCGGAAAAGGTCAACCGGCCGGAGACGCCGCTGTTGCGCAAACCGGCCTGGATCCGCGTCAGGGCGCCGGGCTCGGCGGTCTACCGCGAGACCGAGCGGGTCATGCGCGACAACGCGCTGGTGACGGTGTGCGAGGAGGCGAGCTGCCCGAATATCGGCGAATGCTGGTCGAAAAAGCACGCGACCTTCATGATCATGGGCGACACCTGCACCCGCGCCTGCGCCTTCTGCAATGTGCGCACCGGCCTTCCCGGCCCCCTCGACGAGGAGGAGCCGGCCAAGGTCGCCGAGGCGACCGCCCGGCTCGGCCTTGCCCATGTGGTGGTCACCTCGGTCGACCGCGACGATCTTGACGATGGCGGGGCGGCGCATTTTTCCGCCGTCATCGGCGCCATCAGGGCGCGCTGCCCGGAAACCACCATCGAGGTGCTGACCCCCGATTTCCTGCGCAAGGAAGGTGCCATCGAGGCCGTCGTTGAGGCGCGGCCCGACGTCTTCAACCACAATCTGGAGACGGTGCCCTCGCACTACCTGGCCGTCAGGCCCGGCGCGCGCTATTTCCACTCGATCCGCCTGCTGCAGAAGGTCAAGGATCTCGACCCGAAGATGTTCACCAAGTCCGGCATCATGGTCGGGCTCGGCGAGACGCGAAACGAGGTGCTCCAGGTGATGGACGATCTCAGAAGCGCCGAGGTCGATTTCCTGACCATGGGCCAGTATCTGCAGCCGACCCGGCGGCACCATCCGGTCGCGCGCTTCGTCACGCCGGAGGAATTCAAGGCCTATGAAACCATCGCCTACGCCAAGGGCTTTCTCATGGTGGCGGCGAGCCCGCTGACCCGCTCCTCGCACCATGCCGGCGAGAATTTCGCCAAGCTCAAGGCGGCACGCGCCAGCCGGCCTCGGTGAGGCGGCGGGCGGCGATCTCATGAAGAGCTTCGACACCGTCCGCAGGGTCGCGCATTCGGCCGACGACATGTTCGCGCTCGTCGCCGACGTCGAGCGCTATCCTGAATTCGTGCCGCTGTGCGCCGGAATGCGGGTCTCGAGGCGGCGGAAGATCGCCGGCGGCGAAGAGATGCTGTGCGCCATGACCGTCGCCTACAAGGCATTCCACGAGACCTTCACCACCCGCACCACGCTGTTGCCGGAGCGCAGCGAGATCCTGGTCCAGTATATCGACGGCCCGTTTCGCGACCTGAAGAACCGCTGGTCGTTCGAGCCGCTCGGCCCGAAGGCGTGCAAGGTGCGCTTCTTCATCGCCTATCAGTTCCACAGCCGCACCCTGCAGCTCGTCGCCGGCGCCGTGTTCGACCGCGCCTTCCGCAAATTCGTCGACGCCTTCGAGGCCCGCGCCGACCGCCTTTACGGCAAGAGGAAACGCTTGGAAGAAGTCAAATCTTAAGACCTTGTTGCTACCCCTTCCGGCGCTGTCGGTCGAACAAGTCAGGTTGGGATATGTCGATACAGGGGGAGCAAACTCGGGCGCTCGCCGGAGGCGCGCGTCCGGCGAAATATGTCGGAACGCTGCTGTTGTTCGGCGCGACCCTGTTTTTGAGCGCGCTTCTGCTGTTCTCGGTGCAGCCGCTGTTCGCCAAGATGGTCCTGCCGCGCCTTGGCGGCACGCCGGCGGTGTGGTCGGTCGCCATGGTGTTCTTCCAGGCCATGTTGCTGGCCGGCTACGCCTATGCGCACGCCCTGGTGCGGTTTGTCGGCCTGGCCCGTGGCCTTCTCGTCCACGTCGCGGTGCTGGCGGTCGCCGTCTTCTGGCTGCCGTTCCGGATCGCATCCGGCTTCAACCAGCCCCCGGAATCAGGCGTTGCCTTCTGGCTGCTGGCGCTGTTCTTCGTCTCGATCGGCGCGCCCTTCTTTGCCGTCTCGGCCAATGCGCCGCTGCTTCAGGCCTGGTTTTCCAGGACCCGACACCGCCACGCCCACGATCCCTATTTCCTCTATGGGGCGAGCAATCTCGGCAGCTTCTTCGCGCTGCTGTCCTATCCGGTTCTGTTCGAGCCCGCCTTCGGCGTTGGCGAGCAGTCGCAAATGTGGATCGCCGGCTATGTCGCGCTGTGCGCCGGCGTCGCCGTCTGCGGTCTGAATGCCCGCTCCCATGCGGACGGTTGGGCAGGGGAGCTGCAAAGGGGTGCTGCGGCGGACGCCGCCTCGCGGCCGGCGCCGACGGCTGCCTCCAGATTGAGATGGATCGCCCTGGCGTCCGTTCCCTCCGGTTTGCTGGTCGCGGTCACCGCGCACATCTCGACCAATGTCGCCGCGGCGCCATTCCTGTGGGTCGTGCCGCTGGCGCTCTATCTGTTGACCTTCGTCATCACCTTCCAGCGCCGGCCGATTCTGCCGCATCGGTGGATGCGCCTGTCGCTGCCGATCACGGTGATCGCCGTGCTTGCATTGCTGTATGGCCATATTCGGCTTGGCATCGTCGCCGAAACGGCCATCCATCTGACCGCTTTCTTCGTCGCCGCCATGGTCTGCCACGGAGAGCTCGTCGCCCGCCGGCCGGACGCCTCCCACCTGACCGAGTTCTACCTGTCGATGTCGATCGGCGGCGTCCTTGGCGGCGCGTTCACGACTCTGCTGTCGCCGCTCATCTTCACCACGGTCCTGGAATATCCGTTGCTGGTCGCCGCCGCCCTCTTGGCCCTGCCGGAAATGCGGGCCATGATCCGGCATCGGCCGCTGGTCTTGGTTCTCTTCGGGATGGTTGCCGCCTTGGCGCTGTGGACGGGTTCGATTCGCGTCCTTGAGCGCGACCGCAGCTTCTTCGGGGTCGTCACCGTTTCGCTCACCCCGGACAGGGCCTTTCGGACGCTGACCCACGGCACGATCCTGCATGGCGCCGAACGCAGCGCCGACGTGCTGACGGGCTCAGCCCGGCCCGAGCCTTTGACCTATTTCACCCCGCAAGGTCCGATTGCCACCGCCATCACCGGCCACCGCGAGCGGCTCGGCCGGCCGATGAGCGTCGGCATTGTTGGGCTTGGCGTCGGCAGCCTGGCCTGTTACGCGGCGGAAGGCGACAAATGGCACTTTTACGAGATCGACCCGGCGGTCATCCGCGTCGCCACCGATCCCCGCTATTTCACCTTCCTGTCCGCCTGCACGCCGGACGCGCCCATCATCGTCGGGGATGCCCGTCTCACGGTCATGCGCGAGCCGGACCGGAGCTTCGACGTGCTAGTTATGGATGCCTTTTCCTCCGACGCCGTCCCGGTTCATCTCATAACGCGTGAAGCGATCGCCGGCTATTTCACCAAGCTCGTTCCCGGCGGCATTGTCGTGTTGAACATCTCCAACCGTTACGTCGAGCTGCGCAGCGTCCTTGCCGCCATCGCCGATGAGGAGAACCTGGCGGGGGCGGCGCGGGTCGACCTGCGGGGCGCTGAGGAAACGAGGGCGATGCGCACCTCCTCCGAGGCCGTTGTGCTGGCCCGCTCGCCGGAGGACATATGGCAATTCCTGGATGCGGGCTGGGAGCCGCTCAAGACCGATCCCGCCAACCCCGTCCGGGCCTGGAGCGATGATTATTCCAACATCGTTGCCGCCATCATGCGGCACCGGGAGAGAAAGCCGCCCTCGCAAGGGAGCACCGACGGGCCCTAGAGCGGTTCATGGTTATAGGGAACCATTTGACCGGGATGATTTTGCGCCGGGGCCAGGCGCGGCTCGCCGGGCGATGTGGTGCATCGGCCGAGAGCCGCAACACCGCCACGGCGCAAAGGAACCCGGCCTTCGGTGGGCCGAATCGGCCCACCGGGTTCGTTGCGGCGCTCGCCCGATATCCCGTATCGCGCGTCGCGGCCCGCGCCTGCCCGGATGAACCGATTTGGACCATCGAATCGATCCCCTATAACCATGAACCGCTCTAGGGCCCCGTGAAGCAAGAAGCGGAGGCCGGCTGATCGCGGATCAGCGCCTCGATAAGCGCGAAGGCCTCGGCCACCGTCTTGAGGCGGACCTGCTCGCGGCCGATGTCCCCGAAGCGGCATTCCTTGTGGCGCGCGGCGCCGCCCTTGAGGGCTGCCGCGATATGGACGAGCCCGACCGGCTTCTCGGCGCTGCCGCCGCCAGGCCCGGCTATTCCCGTGACCGCGACGGCGACGTCGGCCGGCGCGCGCAACAGGGCGCCCTTGGCCATCAGGGCCGCGACCGCCTTGCTCACCGCGCCATAGCCGGCGATGACCGCCTCCGGCACGCCGACAAGAGCGTTCTTGGCGGAATTGGCATAGGTGATGAAGCCGCAATCGAAAACATCCGAGGCGCCGGGCACCTCGGTGAGGGCTGCCGCGATCAGGCCGCCGGTGCAGGATTCCGCGGTTGCAAGACGCAGCTTTCTTTGCCGCAGCAGCTCGACCAGGCGGGTTGCGGATTGCACCAGATCGGCCTCCATGACGGCTCCGTCATCCGTGTCCCATGGCCACCGGCAAGCGTATGGTCGCGGTCGCCTGCGCCGCGATGCCCTCGCCACGACCGGTGAAACCGAGGCCCTCGGTGGTGGTGGCCTTGACGCTGACCCGGCACTTGTCGATGCCCAGAATCCGGGCCACCGCCTCGCGCATCGCCGCCCGGTAGGGCGAAATGTACGGGGCTTCGCAGATCAGCGTCACGTCGACATGGGCGACGGACCCGCCAAGCGCCGCGACGCGTTTGGCCGCGAAGGCGAGGAAGCGGTCCGAGGAAGCGCCCCGCCATTGCGGGTCGCCGGGCGGGAAATGCTGGCCGATATCGCCGGCGCCGATGGCGCCGAGAATGGCGTCGGTGAGGGCGTGCAGGCCGACATCGGCGTCGGAATGGCCGCAAAGCCCCTGGTTTGCGTCGACCCGCACCCCGCACAACATCATATGGTCGCCAGGCCCGAGGGCATGCACGTCGAACCCGTGGCCGGTTCGCACATCGCCGGATGCGGTGATCTGTTCCATGGTCAATCTCCGGTCGGCGGCGGTCAGGTCTTCCGCCGTGGTGATCTTCAGGTTTCCCGCCTCGCCCTGCATCACGCGCACGCTCAGGCCGGCCCACTCGGCGACCGCCGCATCGTCGGTGAAATCATGGCGCTTCATCTCCGCCGCGCGATTGTGGGCGTTGAGGATGTCGGCCAGATGGAACCCCTGCGGGGTCTGCGCCACCACCAGGCCGACGCGCTCCAGGGTTTCGGTCACGACCCCATTGGCGACGCGCTTGAGGGTCTCGGTCGGCGGCATCACGGGCAAGACGGCCTTGGCGTTCTCAAGCTCGCGCATGACGCCGTTGATGAGCTTTTCCGATGCGAACGGGCGCACCGCGTCGTGGATGAGCACCTGCCGGGAATTGGAGACGTCCAGCGCCCGCAGGCCCGCACGGACCGATTTCTGCCGCGTCGCGCCGCCCGCTACCCAGGTGTACCGGCCCTCGAGACCGGCCACCGCCTCCTCATACAGCTCACGGTGGCTCGGATTGATCACCGTCACCACGCGGCTGATGCCCGGATGCGACACGAACGCCGACAACGTCCAGCGCAGCACCGGGGCGCCGCCGATCGAGCGATACTGCTTCGGCGTCCGGTCGCCCGTCTCCGAGGACACGCGCTCGCCGCGACCGGCGGCGACGATCAATGCGCTCGTCCGCATGGCTTGTCCGCCTTCCCGCGTTCAATGGGCCGCTGCACGTCCCGACTCGCCTCCATGCGCAGCATAATACGGCGCTCTTAATATTTGTTCATACAGCACATTGACTAATGATTATGCAAAAGATACGGTTGCCTAATATTTCGCCACTAGACCATTTGCGGACCTATCTGGACCCACACGGCACGGGGGGTCAAGCCATGAATAAGGCGGCGCAGAAAGCCAAAGAAACGGGGTTGGCGGCACTGGGTTCAAGTGGCGCCGATGCCGTCGTGAACGCTCTGCCGCATCCGGTGCTGCTGGTCGGCGAGGACGGCGCCATCCATTTCGCCAACGACGCGGCGGAGGCCTTCTTCAAGGTCGGCGCGGCGGTGTTGCGGCGCCAGCCGTTGAGCGAGTTTGTTCCCTTCGGCAGTCCGCTGCTGGCCCTGGTCGAGCAGGTCCGCCGGCGTGGCGCCCCGGTCAACGAATATGCCGTCGATCTCGGTACGCCGCGCAATGGCGCCGAACGGGTCGTCGACATACAGGTGGCGCCCCTGCCGGAACGGCCCGATGAGGTGCTGGTCATGCTGCAGGAGCGCACCATGGCCCAAAAGATCGACCGCCAGCTCACCCATCGCGGCGCCGCGCGCTCGGTCACCGGGCTTGCCGCGGTGCTTGCCCACGAGATCAAGAACCCGCTGTCGGGCATCCGCGGCGCGGCCCAGCTTCTGGAGAGCTCGGTCAGCGACGAAGACCGCTCGCTGACCCAGCTCATCACCGAGGAGACCGACCGCATCTGCCAGCTCGTCGATCGCATGGAGGTGTTCGGCGACCAGCGGCCGGTGGTCCGCGACGCGATCAACATCCACACCGTTCTCGACCACGTCAAACGCCTGGCCAAGACCGGCTTTGCCCGTCACATCCGGTTCGTCGAGGAATACGACCCGTCATTGCCGCCGCTGTTGGCCAACCGCGACCAGCTGGTTCAGGTGGTGCTCAATCTGATCAAGAACGCGGCCGAGGCGATCGGCCCCGACAGCCCCGACGGCGAGATCGCGCTGACCACCGCCTTTCGCCCCGGCGTGCGGCTGTCGGTGCCGGGCGCCAAGGAGCGGGTCAGCCTGCCGCTCGAATTCTGCGTCCGCGACAACGGCCCCGGCGTACCGGCCGACCTGACGCCGCACCTGTTCGATCCCTTCGTCACCACCAAGGCATCGGGCACCGGGCTCGGCCTGGCCCTCGTCGCCAAGATCATCGGCGACCATGGCGGTGTCATCGAGTGCGAATCGGTTCCGCGGCGAACGACCTTCCGGGTGCTGATGCCGATGTATTCCGACCGGATGCCGGACGAGGCGCCCGAGGCCGCGGAGGGGGCCGATGCCGAGCGGTAATATCCTGGTCGCCGACGACGATGCCGCCATCCGCACGGTGCTCATCCAGGCGTTGTCGCGAGCCGGCTACGAGGTGCGCTCGACCTCCAACGCGGCCACCCTGTGGCGCTGGATCTCGGAAGGCGAGGGCGATCTCGTCATCACCGACGTGGTGATGCCGGACGAGAATGCCTTCGAGCTTCTGCCGCGCATCAAACGGCTGCGTCCCGACCTACCGGTCATCGTCATGAGCGCGCAGAACACCTTCATGACGGCGATCCGGGCTTCGGAGCGCGGCGCCTATGAATATCTGCCGAAACCCTTCGATCTCAACGAGCTCATCGCGATCATCGGCCGCGCGCTTGCCGAGCCGCGCGCCCGCCAGGCGCCCGCCGCCGAGGAGGGCGAGAGCGAAAAGTTCCCGCTGATCGGCCGCTCGCCGGCCATGCAGGAGATTTACCGGCTGGTGGCGCGGTTGTTGCAGACCGACCTGACGGTGATGATCTCCGGCGAATCGGGGACCGGCAAGGAGCTCGTCGCCCGCGCCCTGCACGATTACGGCAAGCGCCGCAAGGGTCCGTTCGTGGCCATCAACATGGCGGCGATCCCGCGCGACCTCGTCGAAGCCGAGCTGTTCGGTCACGAGAAGGGCTCCTTCACCGGCGCACAGAACCGCGGCATCGGCCGCTTCGAGCAGGCCGAGGGGGGCACCTTGTTCCTCGACGAAATCGGCGATATGCCGATGGACGCCCAGACCCGGCTCCTACGGGTGTTGCAGCAGGGCGAATACACCACCGTCGGCGGGCGCACGCCGATTCGTACCGACGTGCGCATCATCGCCGCCACCAATCGCGACCTGCGCCAGCTCATCAACCAGGGGTTGTTCCGCGAGGATCTGTACTATCGGCTCAACGTGGTGCCGCTGCGGCTTCCGCCCCTGCGCGAACGGGTCAGCGACATTGCCGACCTGGTGCGGCATTTCTTCGCGCTTGCCGCGCGCGAGGGCCTGCCGCGCAAGGACATCGAGCCGGAAGCCCTCGACCTGCTCAAGCGGCACTGCTGGCCCGGCAATGTGCGCGAGCTGGAGAACCTGGTGCGCCGGCTCGCCGCTCTTTATCCGCAGGAGATGATCACCGCCAACCTGATCGAGAACGAGCTCAACCAAGGCCAGCCGGCGCCGGGCCTGGCGGCGGACGAGCCGGAGCAGGGGCTCGGACCCTTTCTGGAGTGGTATCTCGGCAGCTATTTCGGCGGCTTCGGCGAGGCCTTGCCGCCGGCCGGCCTCTATCACCGGTTCCTCAAGGAGGTCGAGCCGCCGCTCATCGCCGCCGCTCTGACCGCGACCGACGGCAATCAGATCAGGGCCGCCGAGCTGCTCGGCCTGAACCGCAACACGCTGCGCAAGAAGATTCGCGAGCTCAACATCCGCGTCATTCGCGGCTCGCGCTAGAGCCGTCCGCGGCCAAGTCGTTCGCTATGACGGGCAAGTGCTTTAAGCCGTGGTCATAAGCCATATTGTGATGCATTATTGCAACATTGTGATTGAACTGCTTCAGCCGCATCGGCTACATGTCGCGGTGGAAGAGGCGGATTCAAACAGCACGGCCGAGGGCGTCGGCCGCAGGGATCATGGTCGCAGTCACCAAAGAGCCGGGCCCCGGGGTCCATGAAATAGGCCCACCGATCCCCCACGCCTCCGGCAAGACCGGAAATTTCGGCGCGGCGACCGTCATCCTTGCCGTCCTGTCCGGTTTTGCCACCTTCCTGATCCTCACCGGCCTGACGCCGATCTCGCCGACCCACGAGGTCGTGGTCACGACCCTGTTGGTGAATGGGGTGCTGGTGCTGCTGCTGGTCGGCCTGATCACCTATCAGGTCGTAGGCCTCCTTCGCGCGCGCCTGCGCGGCATCGCCGGGGCCCGTTTGCATGCACGCATCGTCGGCCTGTTCGCGCTGGTCGCGGCGCTGCCGGCGATCATCGTCGCGGTGGTCGCCAGCGTCACCCTCGACCGTGGCCTGGACCGCTGGTTTTCCGGCCGCACCCAGCTGATGATCCAGAACTCGGCCAGCGTCGCCCAGGCCTATCTCGACGAGCATGCCCGCGCCATGCGCGCCGACCTAATCGCCATGGCTCACGGCGCCGAACTCGCCAAGCCGCTGTTCGAGCAGAACAAGGAGCGCTTCGACGAGCTGGTGACGGCGGAGGCCCGCCTGCACGGCCTGTCGGGCGCCTACATCATCAAGGACGACCTGACGATCCTCACCCGCTTCGTCGACCAAGAGGGCGACACCTATCCGGTGCCGCCGCCCTATGCCATCGAGGGCGCCCGCGAAGGCGAGACGGTGATTCTCGTGCCGGGACCCGACGATCAGGCGACGCAGGTCGGCGGGGTTACGCGGCTGACCAATTACGACAATGCCTATCTTTATCTCGTCCGCCGTCTCGACCCGGCGGTCATGCAGCAGGTCCGCGACACGGCGCAGGCGATCCTCAGCTATCGCGAGCTTGAGGCGCGCCGTTTCGGCGTCCAGGTAGCCTTCGGACTGATGTATGTCGGCGTATCGCTGATTCTGCTGTTGTCGGCGATCTGGATCGGCTTCTGGTTCGCCAACAAGCTGGTAGCCCCGATCCGCCGCTTGATCGGCGCGGCCCAGCTCGTCTCGCAGGGCGATCTCGAGGTTCAGGTGCCGTTCCGCCGCTCGGAGGGCGAGCTTGCCAATCTCGGCAGGACGTTTAACGACATGACCAACCAGCTGCGCACGCAACGCGGCGAGCTGCTTCAGGCCAATGAGATGCTCGACCAGCGCCGACGCTTCACCGAGGCCGTGCTCGCCGGCGCCAGTGCCGGGGTCATCGGGCTGAGCGGCGAGGGGACCGTCGACATCGTCAATCGTTCGGCGCAGACCATTCTCAAGACTAAGGCCGACGGACTGCTCGGCCGGCCGCTACGCCAGGCGATGCCCGAGATCGCGCCGCTGCTTGACAAAGCCATCCGCCACCGGCAGCGCCTGGTCAGCGGACAGATCGATTTGCGTCGCGACGGCGAGGAGCGCAACATCACCGTGCGCGTAACGACGGAGGGGACGGGACAGGACGAACGCCGCTATGTCGTCACCCTCGACGACATTACCGAGCTGGTCAGCGCCCAACGCACATCGGCCTGGGCCGACGTGGCGCGGCGCATCGCCCACGAGATCAAGAACCCGCTGACGCCGATTCAGCTTTCCGCCGAGCGGCTCAAGCGCAAATATGCCGGTACGATTACGCAGGACCGGGAGGTGTTCGAGCAATGCACCGACACCATCATTCGGCAGGTCGGCGACATCGGCCGCATGGTCGACGAGTTTTCGTCCTTTGCGCGCATGCCCAAAGCGGTTCTGGCCGAGGTTGACATCGCCGACGCCGTGCGCCAGGCGGCATTTCTGATCGGCGTCGGCCGCGACGATCTCAAGATCGGCGTCGACGCGCCGCAGGGACCGATCATCGGCATTTGCGACCGGCGGCTGCTGACCCAGGCGGTGACCAATCTGGTCAAGAATTCCGCCGAGGCGCTCGCCGCCGCCGACATGGCCGACGGCGAGACGCCGTGGATCGAGGTCAAGCTTGCCGCCACCGACGACGCCATCACCATTGCGGTAACCGACAATGGCTGCGGCTTTCCGAAGGAGAACCGGCACCGGCTGCTCGAGCCCTATATGACGACGCGGGAAAAGGGCACCGGTCTCGGATTGGCGATCGTCCGCCGCATCATCGAGGACCATGGCGGAACCGTAACGCTTGCCGATGCGCCGCAGGTCGCCGCAGGCGGCCACGGCGCGCAGGTCACGCTGCACTTCCCCCGCCATGGCCCGGCCGTGGCCGATGCCGGCGGCGCCGATCGGGCCACACGCCCGCGCGGAGAGCCCAAGCAAGCGGAACCGGCCGAGGCGGCGGCCCATGAATCTGCGCCAGAGTAAACAGCGAGCCGGACAGGACCACCGAGATGCGCTCCGATATCCTGATCGTTGACGACGAGGCCGACATCCGCGAGTTGGTCGCCGGGATCCTCAAGGATGAGGGCCACACGACGCGGCTTGCCGCCGACAGCGACCGGGCGCTGAAGGAAATCGAGGCGCGACGGCCCGCGCTCATATTCCTCGATATCTGGCTGCAGGGCAGCCGGCTCGACGGCCTCGATCTGCTTGACGTGATCAAAGAGGACAATCCGGAGGTGCCGGTGGTGATCATCTCCGGGCACGGAAATATCGAGACCGCGGTCTCGGCGATCAAGCGCGGCGCCTATGACTATATCGAAAAGCCGTTCAAGGCCGACCGGCTGGTGCTGGTGGCGCAACGCGCGCTGGAGGCCTCGAGCCTGAAGCGAGAGGTGAAGGACCTCAAGGTGCGCACCGGCGCGGAAACGCGGCTGGTAGGCTCCTCGCTCGCCGTCAGCCAGCTACGCGCCCAGATCGAAAAGGTCGCGCGCACCAACAGCCGCATCCTGATCACCGGGCCCTCGGGCTGCGGCAAGGAGTTGAGTGCGCGCACGCTGCATGCCATGTCGAACCGCGCCGAAGGCCCCTTCCTGGTGCTGAACGCGGCGGCCATGGAGCCGGAGCGCATGGAGGTCGAGCTGTTCGGCACGGAGGAAAATCCGCGCGGCCAGCCCATGGTCGGCGCGCTCGAGGCGGCCCACGGCGGCACCCTCTATATCGACGAGGTCGCCGACATGCCGCGCGAGACGCAGGCCAAGATTCTGCGCGTCCTGGTCGATCAGAATTTTCTGCGCGTCGGCGGCTCGGCGCGCGTGCATGTCGATGTGCGCATCATTTCCTCCTCCAGCCGCGACCTCGACAAGGAAATCCGCAACGGCCGCCTGCGCGAAGACCTCTACCACCGCCTGAGCGTGGTGCCGATTCGTGTCCCCAGCCTCGCCGAGCGGCGCGATGACATTCCGGAGCTGGTGGATTATTTCATGGCCCAGATCTCGCGCGCCACGGGGCTCGCGATACGCAAGGTCGGCGGCGACGCCATGGCCGTCATCCAGTCCCACGACTGGCCCGGCAATGTGCGCCAGCTGCGCAACAATGTGGAGCGGCTGATGATCCTCGCCGGCGGCAATCCGGACACGGTGATTACCGCCAATCTCCTGCCGGCCGAGGTCGGCGGAACGCTGCCGCCGTCGCCGAACGGCGCCGGCGGCGAGCAGCTCATGGCCATGCCGCTGCGCGAGGCGCGCGAATTCTTCGAGCGCGAATATCTCATCGCCCAGATCAGCCGCTTCGGCGGCAATGTTTCCAAGACGGCGGAATTCGTCGGAATGGAGCGCTCGGCGCTGCACCGCAAGCTCAAATCGCTCGGCGTCGGCACGCAGGAACGGGCGGTGGAGAGCGGGTGAGGGAAGGAGCCCATCGACGATGGGCTTGACCCGGACGCCGCGATCGGCCATCTCGGCGTGGCAAAGCTTGTGCAAGGCGCGCTGGGCGGGGACCCATGAAGGTCATCATATGCGGGGCGGGGCAGGTCGGCTTCGGTATTGCCGAACGGCTGTCGGCTGAGGCCAACGACGTTTCCATCATCGACAGCTCGCCGCAGCTCATCCAGACCATTTCCGACACGCTCGACGTGCGCGGCTTTGTCGGCCACGGCTCGCACCCCGACGTGCTGCATCAGGCCGGCGGCAGCGACGCCGACATGATCATCGCCGTGACGCTGCACGACGAGGTCAATATGGTCGCCTGCCAGGTCGCCCATTCGTTGTTCAAGATTCCGACCAAGGTGGCCCGGGTGCGCGCCCAGAGCTATCTGCAAGAGCAATGGCGCGACCTGTTTTCGCGCGACAACTTGCCGATCGACGTGATCATCTCGCCGGAGATCGAAGTCGGCGAGATGGTCTTGCGCCGGCTGGCCCTGCCGGGCGCCTTCGACGTCATGAGCTTCGCCGAAGGCGAGATCGCGGTCGTCGGGGTGACCTGCGAGGAGGACTGTCCGGTCGTCGATACGCCGCTCGCCCAGCTCACCGAACTGTTTCCCGACCTGAGGGCGGTGGTCGTCGGCATCGTTCGCGACGACCATATCTTCGTGCCGCGCTCGAGCGACCAGATGCTGGTCGGCGACGCGGTTTATTTTGTCGCCGTCCGCGCCGAGGTCGAGCGGACGCTCTCGATCTTCGGCCATGAGGAGAAGCAGGCAAGCCGCGTGATCATCGCCGGCGGCGGCAATATCGGCCTGTTCGTGGCCCGCGAGCTTGAGGCGCGCGGCAGCCGGGCGCGGGCCAAGATCATCGAAGCCTCGCGCAACCGCGCGATCGCCATCGCCGACGACCTGTCGCGCACGGTGGTGCTGCATGGCAGCGCGCTCGACGAGGAGATCCTTCGCGAGGCGGATGTCGAACAGGCCGACACCATGGTCGCGCTGACCAATGACGACCAGGTCAACATCCTTTCCTCGGTCATGGCCAAACGGCTCGGCTGCCGCCGCGCCCTGTCGCTGATCAACAATGCCGGCTACGTTTCAATTCTGCGGTCCCTGGGCATCGACGCCCACGTCGATCCGCGTGCCGTGACCATGTCGAAAATCCTGCAGCATGTGCGCCGCGGCCGCATTCGCGGCGTGCATACGGTGCACGAGGGGCAGGCGGAGGTGCTGGAGGCCGAGGCGCTGGATACCTCGCCGCTGATCGGCCAGCCGCTGCGCGAGGTCTCCCTGCTCGACGGCATGCGCATCGGCGCCATCTATCGCCAGGGTCAGGTGATCATTCCGCGCGGCGATACGCAGATCAACGCCCATGACCGCATCGTCATCTTCGTGCTCGCCGACAAAGTGCCCCAGGTCGAGCAGATGTTCCGCGTCAGCTTCGAGTATTTTTAGAGCATGATCTGGAGGCAACTTGGCGGAGAGGACACTTGGCCGAGATATTCTACGTTTCGGGCTTGTTGATCGGCTTGGTCGCGGTGGCGATGGTGGTGCCGGCGCTGCTCGCCGCGAGCCTCGGCGAAAGCGCGATGAGCCAGATTTTTCTGATCAGCGCCGCTCTCGACCTGTTCGTCGCCGGCGGCCTGATCTTCGGCCTGCACGGCCGCGAACGGCGGCTGAAACGCGCCGAGCTGATGGTTCTCGGCATCCTCACCTTCGCCGTGGTGCCGATCTTCGCGGCGCTGCCGCTGGCGCTCTCAGAGCAGTTCGACACGCTGCTCAAGGCCTATTTCGAGGCCGTGTCCGCCTTCACCACCACCGGCGCCACCACGCTTGCCCAGATTGACGGGGTACCGCGGGCGATCGTGCTGTGGCGCGCCATGCTCGAGTGGATCGGCGGCGGCGCCAGCCTGCTCGCCATCGTGCTGATTCTGGCCCCGGCGCGCCTCGGCGGCACGCCGGACACCCCGCTGCGCTTCGTGGAAAGCGGCGCGCGCACTGAGCGCGCGCATATCCTCGGCACGGCGGTCCGCGTGCTACCGCCCTATCTCCTAACCTCGCTCGTCTGCTTCATTCTTCTCGCCGCCATTGGGTTGCCGACGTTCGATGCGGCGTGCCTAACGTTCTCGACGCTTTCGACCGGCGGTCTGATGCCGCGCGACGGCACCCTGGCGATCTATGAATCGCGAGGCGTCGAGGCGATTCTCGGCCTGTTCATGTTTGTCGGCGCGACCAGCATCGTCTGGCAACGCATGCTCATGAGCGGGCGCTGGCAGGCGCTCAGGGAATACCGCGAGAGCCATTGGATCGCGGCAGCGGTGGTCGGCCTCGGCGTCTTTTTTGCGGCGGGGTTTTATCTCGGCATCGACGGCCCCTCAGGGCTGAGCGTTGCCGAATCGGCCTGGAAGGGGCTGATAACTTCGGTCTCGGTGATCTCGACCAGCGGCTTCGAAGTGCGAGAAGGGGGCTTTGCCGCCGTGGCGTTGCCGTTGCTGTTGGCCATGCTGATGCTTGGCGGGGGTGGTTTCTCGACTGCCGGCGGCGTCAAGTTCTACCGCCTCGGCGCCATGCTCAACCAGGCCTCCGGCGAGCTCGGCCGCCTGGTTTATCCGCACGGCGTTCGCGGCGCCCGATTCGGCAGCCAGCCTTACGATCTGCAGGTCATGAAAGCGATCTGGACCGGCTCCATGGCCTATCTCGGGGCGGGCGCGGTGACGCTGATGTTGCTGGCGCTGTTCGGCGAGTCCTTCGATCAGGGCCTGGTCGCCGCCATCGCCGCGCTGAGCAATGCAGGGCCTGTCTATTCCGGCTTGGCGGCGGCGCAGGGCTGGACCGCTTATGCCCATATGGAGCCGGCCTATCTGAGCGTCATCACCTTCGCGATGATCATCGGCCGGCTTGAAATCATCGCCGTATTCGCGCTTTTCAACCCGCTCTATTGGCGCTCCTAGAGCGTTGGGGCGGCTCGCGATTGCATGCCGCGCCGCGAAGCTGCCGGCAGCGGGCGGGTCATAAACAGAGGAAATTGGAATTGTCACTTGCGCTAAGCCTGATTCTTGCCCTCTAATAGAAAAAAGAGCGGGGGATGATGACTGATTTGCAAAGGTGTCGCAGAGGCAGTCCTCGGCAATTTTGAACAAGCCGCAAAAAAGTAGGGCGACCATCATGGCTGCGGAGAAATCGCAAAACCTGCAGGACACATTTCTTAATCATGTACGCAAGAACAAGACATCGCTGACGATTTTTCTCGTTAATGGTGTCAAGCTTCAAGGAGTTGTCACCTGGTTCGATAATTTTTGCGTGTTGCTGCGCCGCGACGGACACTCGCAACTCGTCTATAAGCATGCGATTTCCACCATCATGCCGGGTCAGCCCGTGCAGCTTTTCGAGCCCACTGAAGAGGCCGGCGAGGAAACGACCGATTAGAGCGTTCCGCGAACCGATGGCTCCATATGATCGGAGAAGGCCCTAGTTGCGCGTTCGTGCACGAGGCGACCTGAAGAAGGCGGCGGCCGACGACGCCAGGGCGCGACCGAGGCGCAGGGAAGAACGCACCGGCCAGCCGGTTCGCGCGTTCGTGGTTTGTCCACTTATCAAGCCGTCAGGCCCCGACCCCGGCAAGGGGGCGGGGGAAGGGGTGCCGCGCGCCCGCATCCGCTCGCCCGAGGCGCGTCTCGAGGAGGCCGTCGGCCTCGCCGAAGCGATCGACGTGAAGGTCGTGGAGCGCGGCCTCGTCAACCTGCCGCATCCACATGCTGGCACGCTGTTCGGCGCCGGCAAGGTCGAGGAAATCAAGGCTGTTCTCCACGCCGAGGAGATCGAGCTGGTCGTCGTCGACGGCCCGGTTTCGCCGGTTCAGCAGCGCAATCTTGAGCGCGCCTGGGGGGCCAAGGTGATTGACCGCACCGGCCTGATCCTGGAGATCTTCGGCCGCCGCGCCCGCACCAAGGAGGGCCGGCTTCAGGTCGAGCTGGCCCATCTCAGTTATCAGAAGACCCGGCTGGTGCGCTCCTGGACCCATCTGGAGCGCCAGCGCGGCGGCTTCGGCTTTCTCGGCGGTCCGGGAGAGACCCAGATCGAGGCCGACCGGCGCGTCATCCAGGAGCGAATCACCCAGATCGAGCGGCAGCTGGAAAAGGTCCGCCGCCGGCGCGAGCTGCAGCGCAAGGGTCGCCGCCGCGTGCCCTATGCGATCGTCGCGCTGGTCGGCTACACCAATGCCGGAAAATCGACCTTGTTCAATCGATTGACCGATTCCGAGGTCGCCGCGGAAGACCAGCTTTTCGCCACCCTCGATCCGACCCTGCGGGCCGTGGCGCTGCCCAGCGGGCGCACCGTCATCCTGTCGGACACGGTGGGCTTCATCTCCAACCTGCCGACCCACCTGGTGGCGGCCTTCCGCGCCACGCTCGAAGAGGTGACCGCGGCCGACCTGATCGTCCATGTGCGCGATTTTTCCCATCCCGATACGGCGGCGCAGGCCGCCGACGTCACCGCGGTGCTCGGCCAGCTCGGGGTCGATACAGCGGCTGAACGGCGCATCATCGAGGTGTGGAACAAGATCGACCTGCTCGACGGCCAGACGCGCGTGCAGCTGCTCGGCCAGGCGGCGCGCAAGGCCAATGTGGTCGCCGTCTCGGCGCTGACGGGCGAGGGGCTCGACGCGCTGCGCTTGCGCATCGCGGACTGCCTCGGCATCGGTGCCGGCACCTACACGGTGCTGCTCAAGCCGGAGGAGGGCGGCCGTCTAAACTGGCTTTACGAGCACTGCGACGTCCGCGCGCGGACGAGCGAGACCGACGGCCGCGTTCGCCTGCGCGTCGGCGTTCCCCGACTCGAGCGCGACCTGTTCCTGCGCCGCTTCGCTGCCGAAATCGAGGTCAAGTCGGGCGAGGAAGCGGTGCGCGCCCACTAGAGCGCATTCCGAAAAGTGGGAACCGGTTTTCGGACAAAAATGCGCGTCAAATAAAGAAGTTAGAGCGCTTTGAGTGACTCCGGTTTCACGAAATGCGCTCTGGCGCGAGATGAGGAAAAGTGGGAACCGGTTTTCCGCCCGCATCCCGCTCTATCTTATTGGAATCGATCACGTTGTATGATTTTCGATCGATTCGATCCAAAATCATCGTGATCTGGGCCGCGGTCATCTCGGCCCTTCGGCGGCCTTGGCCGCCTGCCATTCTTCTTCCAGCTCGTCGAGCGTGCAGGCCGCAGGCGTGCGCCCGCTCAATGCCAGACGCATTTCCATGGCCGCAAAGCGGCGCTGAAACTTGGCGTTGCCGGCGCGCAAGGCCGCTTCCGGATCGACGGAAAGATGGCGCGCGAGGTTGGCGACGGCAAACAGGAGGTCGCCCAGTTCCTCGCTGACGGCGTCTTTCGCCGCCCCGGCGTCCAGTTCGGCCTCGAGCTCGCCGATCTCCTCGCGCAGCTTGGCGATGACCTGGCGGGCATCGTTCCAATCGAAGCCGACGCGGGAAGCCTTCTTCTGCAGCTTGACGGCGCGGGTGAGGGCGGGGAGGGCGGCGGCAACCCCTTCCAGCGCGCTTGGCGCCGCGCTGTCCCGGCCTGACCGCTCGTCCGCCTTGATCCGCTCCCACATGCCCTTGACCGCTCCGGCCGAGCGCGCCTCGGCGTCTCCAAAGACGTGCGGGTGGCGGCGGATCAACTTTTCGGTGATGGCGAATACGACGTCGCCGAAATCGAAAGCGTTTCGCTCCGCCGCCATTTGCGCATGGTAAACGACCTGCAGCAGCAAATCGCCGAGCTCGTCGGCGAGCGCCACCATGTCGCCGCGCTCGATCGCCTCGGCAACCTCATAGGCCTCTTCGATAGTGTAGGGGGCAATGGTGGCGAAGTCCTGCTCGATGTCCCACGGGCAACCGGTCTCGGGATGGCGCAGCGCTCGCATGATTTCGATCAGTCGATCGATGTGCTTCGACGGTGCGATGGGGCTTTCATCCGGCATGGTCCGTGTTTCCCGTTATGCTCCGTTCATGGGTCGCTCATGGTTCTCGCCGAGGCCGGCCGGCGAGGCAAGCCCTCGTGCGGCGCTTTGGCAGCCGCAGCCCTGCGGAGGGGGACCGGCGCAGCGAGGCGGCCGGCGCGGCCTGCTTACGGCTGTTTTGGCGGCAGCCTTAATGGATGATTCGCATAAGATATATTATGTAACATTTATCCCTTGGCCTTGGGGGCCTTGAAAGCGTTAACGGCCCTGGAAGCGTTAACGGGCGCGCCGACATCGCGCCCCACGCGGCAGCGCCCTGAGGGTACTTCGAGTGATGCGCAGCGCGACGGGAAACAGAGGGATGACGTGAGAAGGCGCCCCGGCCGCCCGCCGGCACGCGACCTGAGCCCTACTCCAGGCCCGAGGACAATGCTGCCGGCAATACCGCCTCGGTCTCCACCACCAGCCCGTCATAGGCGGGCTCCGTCCCTTCGGGCAGCTCGCCGCGCAGCGTCTCGTAATCGAGATCGACATGCATGTTGGTGAGGAATGCCCGCCTCGGCTTGACACGCTCGATCCATCTGAGCGTATCGGCGAGCGCGAAATGGCTCGGATGCGGCGTGCGCCGCAACGCGTCGACAATCCAGACGTCGAGACCCTCGAGTGCGGCGAGCGAGGCATCGGGGATGTCGCTCACGTCGCAGGAATAAGCGATATTGCCGAACCGGAAGCCGAGCGTGCGGGTGGGGCCGTGCGCCTGCTCGAAGGGCAGTACCGCAATCTCGCCTCCGGCGCCGTTAACCATAAGGGCACGGCTCGGATCGATTCTGTGCAGGTCAAGGATCGGCGGATACGGGCTGCCCTCCTGGGTTTCGAAGCAATAACCGAAGCGCTGGCGCAGGACGGTCTCGGTGTCCTGCGACATGTATACATCGACGTGACGGCGGCCGTTGAAGGCGACCACGCGCAGATCGTCGATGCCGTGGGTGTGGTCGGCATGGTCGTGGGTAAAAAGGACTCCGTCGAGCCAGGAGATGCCGGCATCGAGGAGCTGGGCGCGCATGTCGGGCGCCGTGTCGACGAGGACAGCGGTCTGCCCCTCCGCGGCCTTTCGCTCGACCAGAACCGAGCAGCGCCTGCGCCGGTTGCGCGGATTTTCGGGATCGCAGAGGCCCCAATGATTGCCGATGCGCGGCACGCCGCCCGACGAACCGCACCCCAATACGGTAATTTTCAAACTCATGCCCTGGGGACCGCGCTGAACAGGCGGAAGAAATTGCCGCTCGTGCGCGCCGCGATCTCGTCGAGGCCGACACCGCGGACCTCGGCCAGAACCTCGGCGGTGTGGCGCACATAGGCGGGCTCGTTGCGCTTGCCCCGATAAGGCTTCGGCGCGAGATAAGGCGCGTCGGTCTCGACCAGCAGCCGGTCGATCGGCAAATCGCGGGCGATTTCGCGCAAGGCCTCGGACTTCTTGAACGTCAATATGCCGGAGAAGGACACGTAGAGACCCAGCGCGACGCCCCTTTCGGCAAGGCCGCGGGCCGACGAGAAGCAGTGCAGCACGGCGGAAAACGGCCCTTTCGCCATCTCCTCTTCCAGGATCTCCGCCGTCTCGTCCTCCGCCTCGCGGGAGTGGATGACGAGCGGCAGTCCGGTGCGCCGCGCCGCCTCGATATGGGTGCGGAAGCTTGCCCGCTGCATCTCGCGCGGGCTGTGGTCGTAGTGGAAATCGAGCCCCGCCTCGCCGATCGCCACCACTTTCGGGCGCTCGGCCACGCGCGCCAGATGCTCCGCCGTCACCTCCGGCTCTTCGGCCGCATTGTGCGGATGGGTTCCGACCGAACAGTAGACCTGAGGAAATCTCTCAGCGATTGCATGCACATGATCGAATTTTTTGACGCGTGTGCCGATGCTCACCATGCGCGTCACGCCGGCGGCTTCGGCACGCTTCACCACGCCGTCGAGATCGTCGGCGAAATCCGGAAAGTCGAGATGGCAGTGGCTGTCGACCAGCATCCTCAAGCCTTTTGCGCCCGATCTTTTCGCGTCCCGGTCGAAGTCTTGCCGCTCCCCGCCTCTTCTTCCACGTAGCGCGGGAAGACCGGCCGCGGCGCGGGCAGGCGCACGCCGGGCGCAAGCCGGCTGGCGGAGCCGAGGCCTGCAAAAGAGCGCACGCCCTCCCCCACGCCGAGCAAATCCAACAGTGCGGCTGAAGCCTGGGGCATCACCGGCTGGGTCAGGACGGCGATCTGCCGCAGCACTTCCGCCGTCACATAAAGCACCGTGCCCATGCGCTCAGGATCGGATTTCCTCAGCGCCCACGGTTCCTGCGCGGCAAAATAGCGGTTCGTCGCGGCGACGACCCGCCAGACCGCTTCGAGCGCCAAGTGGATTGCCTGCTCGCGCATTGCCTTATGGGCCTCCCCGGCGAGGCCGTCGGCGGCGGCGAGCATTGCCTCGTCCTCCTTGGAAAAGGGTCCTGGCGCGGGCAGCGTTCCGTCCAGGTTCTTGGCGACCATCGACAGCGAGCGCTGGGCGAGATTGCCGAGATCGTTGGCGAGATCGGCGTTGATCCGCTGCACGATTGCCTCGTGGCTGTAATTGCCGTCCTGTCCGAAAGGCACCTCGCGCAGGAAGAAATAGCGCAACTGGTCGACGCCGTAATGCTCGCTGAGCGCGAACGGATCGATGACGTTGCCGACGGATTTCGACATCTTTTCGCCGCGGTTGAACAGAAACCCGTGGCTGAACACCCGCCGCGGCAGGGCGACGCCGGCCGACATCAGGAAGGCCGGCCAATAGACCGCGTGGAAGCGCAGAATGTCCTTGCCGATGACGTGGATGTCGGCCGGCCAGTAGCGCTTGAATTGGGAGCTGCCGACGTCGGGATAGCCAACGCCGGTGATATAGTTGGTCAGCGCGTCGACCCACACATACATGACGTGGCGGTCATCGCCCGGCACGCGCACACCCCAATCGAGCGTCGCGCGCGAGACCGACAGGTCCTGCAAACCGCCCTTGACGAAGCTGATCACCTCGTTGAAGCGCTCCTTGGGCAGCACGAAATCGGGATTTGCCGCGTAGTGGGCGAGCAGCCGGTCCTGATAGGCGGAGAGGCGGAAGAAATAGGATTCCTCCTCGGTCCATTCGACCGGCGAGCCGCTGGGCCCGCGGCGCACGCCGTCGTCTCCGACTTCCGTCTCGTTTTCCGCGTAATAGGCCTCGTCGCGCACCGAATACCAGCCCGAATAGGTGCCGAGCGTGATGTCGCCCGCCTCCTGCATGCGCTGCCAGATGGCCTGCGAAGCGCGGTGGTGGCGCGGCTCCGTGGTGCGGATGAAATCGTCATTGGAGCAATTGAGCCTGGCGACCATCTTCTGAAACAGCGGCGTGTTGCGGTCGGCAAGCTCGCGCGGCGTGATGTTTTCCTTCGCCGCCGTCTGCGCCATCTTCAGCCCATGCTCGTCGACGCCGGTGAGGAAGAACACGTCATAGCCGTCGAGCCGCATGAAGCGGGCGATGGCGTCGGTCGCGATCGCCTCGTAGGCGTGGCCGATATGCGGCGGGCCATTGGGATAGGAGATGGCCGTTGTGATGTAGAATTTGTCGGTCATGGCGTGCGCTGCGCTCTGGATCTCCGACGCGCAGCGCGGATCACGAGACGGCTGCGGCAATGTCGCGAAAAGCGTTCAGAATCACGAGCCGGCGGTCGAAGTGGAAAATTTCCGCCTCGCCCGCCGAACGGGTCGTCTTTTCCCATACCTCGGCTAGGCGCGCAAGGCTGGCCGCCTCCGCGGGACCGGCCGTGGTCGCCGATTCGACGCGGCCGGCAAGCCAATCGGAGACGAGCGACAAGGCGAGCTCATAGTCATCCTCCGCGCCCGCCCGCGCAACGCGCCGGGCAAGCGCGTGGACGCGCCGGTCGTCGCGTTTCGGCGCCGCCTTGAGGATGCCGCTGATCTCGCGGTGGAGCGCAAGACCATTGCCGGAAAGAAGGCGCAGCGCCAAGCGCGGGCTGCCGCGCGCCATCTCTACGAGGACTTTGCGGTCGGTCTCGCTCAACTTGCCGAGCGCTTCCTGGGCGCCGGCTGACTGGATGGCCGCAAACAGGTCGGCCTCGGACAAGGGGCCGAGCGTCAGGCGACGGCAGCGCGAGCGCAGGGTGGCGATGAGCCGCCCGGGCCGATGGCTCACCAACAGTAGAAGCGCGCGCGACGGCGGCTCCTCCAGGGTCTTGAGGAGCGCATTCGCGGCGTTGAGGTTCATCTCGTCGGCGCAATCGACGATGGCGACGCGCCAGCCGCCGGCAGCCGCCGTCATCGAAAAGAAATGCGAGGCCCGGCGCACTTCCTCCACCGGCAGGGCCATGGTCAGCCGCTTGTTTTTTGCATCCCACATGCGCCGCAGGACGATGAAATCGGGATGAGTCAGCGCCGCCGCCTGCCGCGCCGCGGGATGGTCCGGGTCGGCCGCCAGGTCCCGTGCGCGCTTGACCTCCGCGGCTTCAGGGTCCGGGTGGGTCAGGACAAAACGGGCGATGCGGTGGGCAAGCGTCGCCTTGCCGACGCCCTCCGGGCCGATGATGAGCCAGGCATGGTGCATGCGCCCGCTGCGATAGGCGCCAAGGAACGCCCGCTCCGCCTCCCCGTGGCCGAACAGATGCACCGCCTCGCGCGGGTGCGGATAGGCGGCGAGGCGGTCGGCCTCCGGTAAACGGTCCTGTTCGGATGCGGCGGCCATCCCTCGCCTCACACCTCCAGGCGCTCGGACACGGCCTTCCAGACCGCTTCGGCGACCGCTTCCTTGTCGGGGGTAGCGTCGATGACGACGCAACGCTTGGGACTTTCCTCGGCAATCTTCAGAAAGGCGCGGCGCAACTTGTCGTGAAAGGCAAGCGACTCCTTCTCGAACCGGTCGGCGCCGTCGCCCTCCCCCTCCCCTTCGCGGCGCGAATTCGCTCGCGCCAGGGCGATTTTCGCCGGCGCATCGAGAATGACGGTCAGGTCGGGGAGCGTTTCGCCGACGGTGATGCGTTCGAGCGCGCGCAAAAGCGTGTCGTCGACGCCGCCGCCCGCCCCCTGATAGGCCTTGGTGGAGTCGCTGAAACGGTCGCAGACCACCCAGGTCCCCTTTTCCAGCGCCGGGCGAATGAAATGCGTCACATGGTCGTCGCGGGCGGCCGCGATCATCACCGCCTCGGCGAACGCGCCGAGCGGCTCCACGGCCCCCGATTTGAGCAGGTGGCGGACGATCTCGGCCCCCGGCGTACCGCCCGGCTCGTGGGTCTCGACGACCTTGTGGCCGGCCGTTTCCAGCCGTTTTCGCAGCTCATGGGCGTGCGTCGACTTGCCGGTGCCCTCGCCGCCTTCGAACGTGATGAACTTGCCTCTAGCACCCACCGTCCGGGCACCCGTCTCGCCGCTGAACAAGAGCAGGGCTTACCACCAGCGTGTGATGAGGTCGAGGGCGGCATCGAGCGCGCGCTGGTGCAAGCTTCCGCGCCCGACGTCTTCGGCCGTGTAGAGCGGCACGGACAGATTGACGCCGTCTTCCGCGGCGACCCGCAGCTCGGCGACGCGCTGCCCCTTCTCGATCGGCGGCAACAGGGGCCCGCTATAGACCACGCGCGCGTTCATTCTGCGCCGCGCCGCGCGCGGCAGCAGGATCTTGATGTCGCCGTCGCCAGTCAGCTTTACCCAGCGCCTCTCGCCGCCATGGACTCGTGCCTCGCCTACGGTCTGGCCGGCCTCGAAAAGGGTGATCTGCTCGAATGCCCGGTAGGCCCAGTCGATCAGCTTGCGCGCCTCCGCCGCCCGCTCGCTGATCGATTTCAGGCCGGCCATGGCCAGGATCACGCGTTGGCCGTCGCGCAGGGTCGAGCCGACCAGCCCATAGCCGGCATCCCGGATATATCCGGTCTTCAGCCCGTCCGCTCCCGGCGCCTCGCGCAACAGCGGGTTGCGGTTGAACTGGCGGATGTCGTTCCAAGTGAACTCCGGTTCGGCGAAGTATTTGTAGTATTCCGGGTAGGTCCGAATGATGTGGCGGGCGAGCTTGGCCATGTCGCGCACCGACATCAGATGGTCGGGGTCCGGCAGTCCGGTGGCGTTGCGGAAATTGGAGTTGGTCAGTCCGAGCTCGCGCGCACGCGCGTTCAACAACTGGGCGAACGCTTCCTCGGTGCCGGCCATGCCCTCGGCGATGGCGATGCATGCGTCGTTGCCCGACTGGACGATGACGCCCTGGATAAGGTCGGAGAGCGCGATGTCCGAGTTCAGTTCGGCGAACATGGTCGAGCCGCCGGACGGCGCGCCGCCCTTGCGCCAGGCATTTTCGCTGATGTGAAATCTGTCGTCGAGGCTGAGGCGGCCCTCTTCCAGCGCCTGGAAGACAACCTCAACGGTCATCAGCTTGGACAGGCTCGCGGGCGGCACCGGCGTATCGGCGTCCTTTTCCAGAAGCACCGTATTGGTGTCGCTGTCGATCATGATGACGTGCGGCGCGCTGGTCTCGATCGTCTGCGCCCGCAAGCCTGGAACCCACGCAATCAGGGCGACGGCCAGCAACAAAAGTCGGCCGATTCGAAGCACCGTTACAGGATTGCCGCACACCGATTTTGCCTGACCGTGCGTATTCATTGACAATCCGGCCTGCGCCGCCGCACGCCGGTACGTCAGCAATACCAAGGCGACCGGAGCCAATCAACCGCAGCTTGGGATTATTGCGGATTTCGCAATGAAGAAAGAGGCGATGTCACTGCATCATGATCAACCGGGCGTCGCCGACGCCTGCCGCCTGGACGCGGCTGAGCGAGTCACGCGCGTTCTGGCCGTCCGGTATCGGGCCGACGCGGACCCGGTAGTAGGTCACGCCGCCGACCGTGACCGGCGTCACCTCCACCGGGCCGACCGACGCGAGCGCCGATTTCAGCCTTTCGGCGTTATCGGGGTCGCGAAACGAGCCTGCCTGAATCATCGCCGTCGCCGGTGCCGCGGATGCATGGGACATGGGGGGACTGGGAGGTTCCGCGGCGCTGCTGGGTGCCGCTAGGCTGGGGGGTGCCGCGGAGGCCGGCACGGAGCGCAGCGCCAAGAGCGCGTCCGGCGCGGCGCTGGCGAGAAGGATCGGGCGTGTTTCAGCCGGTTTCGGTTTATTGCCGTTCGATTTGTTTCCGGCAAACTGGACATTGACCGGCCAGCCGTCGTCGCCACTCAACGGCGCCGGCCCGAGATAGCTCACCTGCACCTTGGCGGTCCCCTTGTTCTTGAATGCGAGCAGCTCGGCGGCGCGCTTGGACAGGTCGATCTCGCGGCCGCGCGCATAGGGCCCGCGATCGTTGACGCGCACGACGACTTTACGCCCATTCTCCAGATTCTCTACCTTGACGTAACTCGGCAGCGGCAGCGTCGGATGGGCGGCGGACAGCGAATCCATGTCGTAGATCTCGCCGTTCGCGGTGAGTCGGCCGTGAAAATCGAGGCCGTACCAGGAGGCGACGCCGACATTGGTGTAATTCTCGTCCTCCTTGGGATGGTACCATTTGCCGCCGATCTGGTAGGGCTTGCCGACCTTGTAGATGCCGCCGCCCTTTGGCACCGGCTGGCCATATTCCACCAGCCGCGGATTGCCCGCATGATCCAGTTCCTCTTTCCACAGGCTGCAGCTTGCGAGCAGCAAGCTGGCTGAGAGAAGAATGGACAGGCGCGT
The DNA here is from genome assembly GCA_030688605.1 of Hyphomicrobiales bacterium. Classification (NCBI taxonomy): domain Bacteria; kingdom Pseudomonadati; phylum Pseudomonadota; class Alphaproteobacteria; order Hyphomicrobiales; species Hyphomicrobiales bacterium. Next base: position 53,713 of record JAUYJB010000070.1, on the reverse strand, counting down.
GAGGTAACGCCCCCGCCCCGGCCGCTCCCAAGATGCGCGGAACGCGACGTGATCGGGCCGGCACGGAAATCCTCGCCGGGACATTCGCAGATTTTTCATCACCAATAAGACCCCTGGCGCCGAGGCCCGGCGTGCCCAATTCCCTGCCGGTCCGCCTGGCGCGAATGGCACCGACGTTTCGGAGGGTCAGAAAATTTTGGAGTTACGCCGTGTTACGCCGCTTGCCTCCCGCGCCCCATGCTACACCTACACCCATGCTGTGGCGGCAAACCTCGCCAATCGTCGCCGCCAAACGGTTAATAAAGCGATAACCGGCGCGGTGCGCGCCAATGCCGGCAAGCAACGCGGGCGAACGCTTTAGAGGGCGGAATGAGCCTGAGCGGAGAACTTTTCGACCTTGTGGCGTCGAAGGAGATTTCGCGGGAGGATTTGGAAGCGGCCGCCCTGTTTACGCTCGACGCGGTGGCAAGCGTGGTCGCCGGCACCAGAACCCCGCAGGGCGAGATTCTGGTGGCCTGGGGACGCAGGATCGGCGCCTGCGGCGAGAACGCGGCGCGCGACGCCGGCCGGCGTGCTTTTCTCTTAGGGGGACTGACCCACATTCTCGAGGTCGACGATCTGCACCGCGAATCGGTGGTTCATCCGGGCTGCATCACGATTCCCGCGGTGTGGGCCGCGGCGGAGTCCGGACTCGGCGAGAGCAGCGGACGCGAATTTCTGTCGGCGATCCTGTGGGGCTTCGAGGCGACGACACGCGTCGGCATGGCCGCGGGGCCTGCCCACTACCGCATCTTCCACAATACCGCGACCTGCGGGCCGTTCGGCTCGGCGATGGCCGTGGCCCGCCTCATCGGACTCGCACGGGCCCAGGCGGTCGACGCCCTCGGCAATGCCGGCACCCAGGCTGCGGGCCTGTGGCAGTTCCTCGATACTGGAGCCATGTCGAAGCATCTGCACGCCGGCCGCGCCGCGGAAGCGGGCCTGGTTGCGGCCGAACTTGCCGCGCTCGGCTTCACCGGAGCGCCGGAAATTCTCGAAGGCGCGCGTGGCTTTTTCGCCGCTCTTTGCCCCGATGCGGAGCCGGCGCGCCTCATCGCCGACCCGCAAGCGCCCTGGCAGCTCAGACAAACCTCAATCAAGCCGTGGCCCTCCTGCCGCCATACCCACCCGGCGATCGACGCGGCGCAGGAAATCCGGCAAGCCCTCGCCGGCGATGGGCGCAAGGCGGACGAGATCGCGAGCATCGAGGTGGAGACCTACGGCGCGGCGCTTGCGCTGTGCGACCGCGCCGAGCCGAAGACGGTCTATGACGCGAAATTCTCGCTCCAGCATACGGTCGCCGCGGCCCTTTGCCGCGACCGGGTTGATTTCGCCGCCTTCGATGAGGAAGCGCGCTGCGAATGCGCCAAGCTGCGCGGACGCGTGAAGGTTGCCGAGACGCCGTCGTTCGAGGGCGCCTATCCGGCCCATTGGGGCGCCCGCGTCAGCGCCCGCCTCGAGAATGGCCGCGTCGTTTCCGCCGAGCGTGGCGACGCCATGGGCGATCCGGAAATGCCGCTCAGCAGCGAACAGATGGTCGACAAGGCGCGTGGCCTGCTTGATTTCGGGCGATATCCCCGGTCCGAGGCGCTGATCGAAGGCATTCTGGCGCTGGCCGACGGCGGCCCTTTGCCGCGGCTTGCGATCTGAACCTCTCTAGCGCGGCCTGCGAGGGTTGCGCGTCGCTGCCCGAATGGTCTAACGCTGAGACATTGCGGCGGAGCGGCGACGGATGGGTGGCCGAGTGGTTGAAGTTGAGGGCGGAAAAGCGAAAGATCCGGTGAATCTTTCGCCCGCTCGAAAGGTCTTGAAAACCGGGCGCGCCAGCGCCTCGCGATAGGGCCACGGGGTGCGGACCTGCGGATGGGTGGCCGAGTGGTTGAAGTTGAGGGCGGAAATGCGAAAGATCCGGTGAATCTTTCGCCCGCCCGAAAGGTCTTGAAAACCGGGCGCGCCAGCGCCTCGCGATAGGGCCACGGGGTGCGGACCTGAGGATGGGTGGCCGAGTGGTTGAAGGCACCGGTCTTGAAAACCGGAAGGCGGGCAACCGCCTCGTGGGTTCGAATCCCACCCCATCCGCCAAACTGGGCATGATATTGATCGCCATGCGGCGTTGGCGACAATGCAGCCGGAAATGAGGGGGCCATGGCCGAATTCGTGAACTATGCCCGCGAGGGGAACGTCGGCGTCATCACCATCACAAACCCGCCCGTCAACGCGCTCGGCGTCGGTGTGCGCAAGGGGCTCGTCGACTGCCTCAACAAGGGCAACCAGGACCCCGAAACGGCGGCGCTGGTGCTGATCGGGGCCGGGCGAACCTTTCCGGCCGGCGCCGACATCACCGAATTCGCCAAGCCGCCGGCCTCCCCGACGCTTCCCGAGGTCGTTGCCGCCTGTGAAGACAGCGCCAAGCCGGTGATCGCGGCGCTGCACGGCAACGCACTTGGCGGCGGCCTCGAGGTCGCGCTCGGCTGCGACTGGCGCTGCGCGAGCGAAAACGCCAAACTCGGCCAGCCCGAAGTCAAGCTCGGCATACTGCCCGGTGCCGGCGGCACGCAACGCCTGCCGCGGCTGATCGGCGCGGAGCGCGCGCTTACCGCCATCGTGAGCGGCGATCCCATTTCCGCGCCCGAGGCGCTGGAATGGGGTCTCGTCGACAAGGTCGTCGAGGGCAATCTCCTCGCGGGCGCGGTTGCGTTCGCCGAAAAGATCGTCTCCGAGAAACGCCCGCGCCGGCGCGTCCGCGACATGACCGTCGCCGCGCGCCCGGAGCTGTTCGAGCGTTTCCGCCAAACCGTCGCGAAAAAGCAGCGGGGCTTCATCGCGCCGCGCGCATGCATCGATTCGGTGGAGAACGCGACGCAGCTTTCCTTCGACGACGGCTTGGCCGCGGAACGCGCCATGTTCGCCGAGCTGGTCGCATCGCCCCAGGCGGCGGCGCTGCGCTACATGTTCTTCGCCGAGCGTGATGTCGCCAAGGTCCCCGGCATCGACAAGGACACGCCGCTGCGCCGGATCGCCTCGGTCGGCATCGTCGGCGCCGGCACCATGGGAGGCGGCATCGCCATGAATTTCGCCAATGCCGCCATCCCCGTGACCCTCGTCGAGGCGGCCGAGGATGCACTCGACCGCGGCGTTTCCATCATCTCCAGCAATTATGCGGCAAGCGTCGACAAGGGGCGTCTGACCGAGCAGCAAGCCGACGCCCGCCTTGGGCGGCTGACGGGATCGCTCAATTTCGAGGATCTTGCCACCGTCGATCTGGTGATCGAGGCGGTGTTCGAGGATATGGCGCTGAAAAAGGAGGTTTTCGCCATTCTCGACGGCATCTGTCGGCCCGGGGCCATCCTCGCCACCAATACCTCCACTCTCGATCTCGATGAGATCGCCGCGTCGACCGGCCGCCCGCAGGACGTGGTCGGCACCCATTTCTTCAGCCCCGCCAACGTGATGAAGCTCTTGGAGATCGTCCGCGGCGAAAAGACCGCCGACGATGTGCTGGCCACGGTGGCGCAGCTTGCGCGCAAAATTTCGAAAATCGGCGTCGTGGTTGGCGTCTGCGACGGCTTCGTCGGCAACCGCATGCTGCACGCTTATTGGAATCAGGCCTATTCGCTGCTTCTGGAAGGCGCGTTGCCGCAGACCGTCGACAAGGTGCTCTACGACTGGGGCTGGGCGATGGGGCCGTTCGCGGTCATGGACCTTGCCGGCACCGACGTCAGCTGGCGCGTCCGCCAGGCCAAGGAAGCGTCCCGCGACAGGTCCAAGCCCTATCCCGCCGTCGTTGCCGACCGGCTGTGCGAGCGGGGTCGCTACGGCCAGAAGACCCGGGCCGGCTGGTACCGCTACGAGGAGACGAGCCGCGCCCCCCTGCCCGACCCGGCGGTGGCGACGCTGATCGAAACCCTGTCGCAGGAGATGGGCGTAAAACGGCGCCAGATTGCGGCTGAGGAGATCGTCGAGCGCTGCCTCTATGCGCTGGTCAACGAGGGCGCGCGCATCCTCGAGGAGGGCGTTGCCGCGCGGGCGAGCGACATCGATATCATCTATCATTACGGCTATGGCTTTCCGAGATATCGTGGCGGGCCGATGTTCGCAGCCGATGCGATCGGTCTCGACAAGGTGCTTGCCGGCATCCGCACCTATGAGAAGCGCCAGCCGGGCTTGTGGACGCCGGCACCGCTGATCGAGCGCCTCGCCGGAGAAGGAAAGAGTTTCCGCGATCTGTGAGCGGTTCGCCATGGCGAAAAATCCAAGCGTGGTGCGGCGGCTGGGGGCACTGCAGAGCAAGGTCGCGGCCTGGCGCACGACCGGCGAGCGCATCGCCCTCGTGCCGACCATGGGCGCGCTGCACGAGGGCCATCTTGCGCTGGTGCGCCTCGCGACCCGCCGTGCCGCCCGCACCCTGGTCTCGATCTTCGTCAACCCGACCCAGTTCGCGCCCAATGAGGACTATGCGCGTTACCCCCGCGACCAGCGCGGCGACCTCGCCAAGCTCGCGCCGCTCGGCGTCGACCTGGTGTTCGTGCCGTCGGCCGCGCTCATGTACCCGGAGGGCTTCGCCACCTCGGTCCACGTCGCGGGCCCTGCGGAAGCCGGGCTTGAGGACAAGTACCGGCCGCATTTCTTGGGCGGCGTTGCCACGGTGGTCTGCAAGCTGCTCACCCAGTGCCGGCCGGACATAGCCGTCTTCGGCGAGAAGGACTATCAGCAGCTTCTGGTAGTGCGGCGAATGGCCCGCGATCTCGATCTCGGCGTTCAGATCGTCGGCGCCAAGACGGTGCGCGAGGCCGACGGCTTGGCGCTTTCCTCGCGCAATGCCTATCTCGACGCCGGCGAGCGCGCCATCGCGCCGGGTCTCAACGCCGCCCTGCGCGACGCGGCCAGGCGCATCGCCGCGGGTGGCGATGTCGAAAGCATCATGGCTGCCGCCCGCGCCGGCCTGACCCGCATGGGATTCCGCGTCGATTATGTCGAGGCGCGCAACGCCGAGACGCTCGCGCCGATTTCCGAGCCTCGGCGCGAACCGATCCGCCTGCTTGCCGCCGCTTGGCTCGGCAGGACCCGGCTCATCGACAATATCCCCGTCGGAACAAAATCTTAGAGAAGTCCCAACGCGGCGAGCTGACGCCGCAGCTCGGCCGGCATTTCGTCCGCCCCCTTGGCCGCCATACGCAGGTCGAGTGGCGCGTCCTTCGCCGGATAGTAGCGCCAGCCCTGAAACGCCCGGAACGGCCGCGGCGCCACGGCGACGAGATCGGAGTCGAGCACCAGATGGCAGCGGCGGATGCCGTCTGCATCGGTGAACGGCCGGATGTCGACCAGCCGCTGGCGGGCCTGCACGAACCCCTTGATGACCCAGTAAAGCGAGCCGCCGCCGAGCAGCTCGTCGCGGCGGCGCGGCATCATCCGCGTGGTGTGCTTTAGCTCCGCCGGCTCGCCCCGGCGCCGATAATCCGCAAGCCGCGCCGCCTGCCACTGGGCAAGATCGTCGATCGACTCGCAACCGACGCAGAGCTTGATGAGGTTGAGCGCCATGACAGCAGTCTATCCCAGCCTTCGTGCGACAATCTATGGCTTGACGGCGGCGGCGATCGTCGCCAAGTCTGAATAGCATCTGGGATGACCCTGAACTCGGAGGAACTGGTCATGAGCATTGCCCGCGTCACCGAAATAATCGCCTCCTCGCCGACGAGCATGGAGGACGCAATCCGCGTCGGCATCGAGCGCGCCTGCAAGACCCTTGAAAACGTAAAGGGGGCGTGGGTGCAGGAGACCACGATTCAGGTCGAGGACGGCAAGATCGCCGAATACCGGGTCAATCTGAAGGTCACCTTCATCCTGACCGATTAGCGCCTTTCCGGCCCAGCTTGGCTCGTTTGATCGGGAAGGGCTTTAGCCTGCGCCAATCTCGTCATATTTGGAAATCGGCGGCTCGGCACGCGCGGCCTCAGTGAGTTCGTTCCATTCCGGCAGCGCCATTACCGCGTTCATATAGGCGCGGCTTTCGGCGGTCACCGGGACCTTGTAGACGTGGAAGCGGCTGACAACGGGTGCGTAGACGGCGTCTGCGGCTGACAAGCGGCCGAACAGGAACGGCCCGGCCGCCCCCTCCCCGGCCCGGCAGTCGCTCCACATTTGCTCGATGTGGGCGACACTCGCCTTGACCTCGTCCGACATGGCGATCGGTTTCGGCGTGCGCCGTAGATTCATCGGGCATTCGCGCCTCAGTGCGGCGAATCCCGAATGCATTTCAGCGCAAATCGACCGCGCCCGCGCGCGCGCCGCCGCATCGGCCGGCCACAGGCCCGCTTGCGGATGGCGCTCGTTGAGATATTCGATGATGGCAAGCGAATCCCAGACCGCCAGCGCGCCGTCCTTGAGCACGGGCACAAGGCCTGACGGCGAATGTGCGGCAACCAGCTCGGCCGTATCCGACTTGTCGAGCCGGATAACGATCTCGGTGAATTCCGCCCCGACCATCTTCAGCGCCAACCAAGCGCGAACCGACCAGGAGGAATAGTTCTTCGACCCCATCACCAGAACGTACATGGCCTTCTCCCTCGTTCCGCCGTCTTTCCCGCGGTCAATCCCAGTAATCCCGCGTCAGGATCACATAAAGCGTAATCAGCTCGAGCCGGCCGACCAGCATCGACAGCACGAGCAACAGCTTCGCGGAATCGGGAATGCCGGCAAAGGTCGTCGCCGGGCCGACCAGCGGGCCGAGGCCGGGCCCGACATTGCCGATGGCCTGGGCGACCGCGCTTGCAGCGGAAACGAAATCGAGCCCGGTCGCCATCACCGCCAAAGACAACCCGGCATAGGTCAAAAGATAGAGGAAAAAGAAGCTGTTGATGGAATTCCTCATCGGCGGATCGACGGATTGCCCGCGGTAGCGAAGGATCACGATCCGGTTGGGCGAAAGCGTGGTGCGAAGCTGGTTCGCGACCGCGCGCAGCATGATCTGCCAGCGGAAGATCTTGATGCCGCCGGCGGTGGAACCGGCGCAGCCGCCGATGAAGAACAGAAAGAAAAAGACGCCAGCCGCGAAGCTCCCCCAGGCGCTGAAGTCCACCGTCGAATAGCCGGTGCCGGTCAGGACCGCGGTGACGCTGAAGGCGGAATCGCGCAGGGCGTCGGCAAGTGGCACGCCGCGAAACAGGAAATTCCATGCGGTGACAACGAGGATTGCCGCCAACAGTGTCATCAGCAGGCCCCTCACCTGCTCGTCCCGGAACGAGGCGGCGCGCGGCTCGATCACGATCCGCGCGAAGAAGATGATAGGCATGGCGGCCAGCGCCATGAACACGATGGTGACCGTCTCGATGGCGACCGAATCGTAATCGCCGATCGAGGCGTCGTGGGTCGAAAAACCGCCGGTCGACAGCGTCGTCAGGGCGTGGTTGACGGCGTCGAACGCCGACATGCCGGCAATGTGAAGCGCGATCGCGCAGATCAGCGTCAGGCTCACATAGGCCGCGGCCATGACGGTCGCGATCTGGCGGGCGCGCGGCAGGATCTTGCCCGAAATATCGGAGGATTCGGTTCGGAATAGCTGCATGCCGCCGACCCTCAGCGCCGGCAGCACGACCATCGCCATGACGACGATGCCGATGCCGCCGAACCACTGCAAAAGCGAGCGCCACAACAGCAGGCCGGGCGGCAGATGGTCGAGACCGACTAGGATCGTGGACCCGGTCGTCGTCAGCCCCGAGACAGTCTCGAAATAGACGTCGACGATGTCGATGCTGAGCGAGGAAAGCGCCAGCGGGATCGAGGCGAAGATGCTTACGATCAGCCAGATCGAAACGGTCAGGAGATAGAAAAGAGTCCGCCCCGGCGGCACTTTGTCTGTCTTGTTGGCGATCGCCAGCAATGCGCCGAGGGTGAAAGTGAGGAGCGCCGAAACGGCGAAGACCATCGCATCGGGATTGTCGAAGGCCAGATCGACCAGCGCCGGCAGGATCATCAGCATCGCCAGCAGGCAAAGAAGAAGCCCGTTGACGTAGAGGATGAACTGGATGCTCGCCCGAAGCATGGCCCTCGTCCCGGATGAGTGTCCCGGCGAGGGGCGCCGGCGGGGACGCGGCGGAGACTAGAACCTAATTCGGCTTCGCAAAAGCATTCTGTTTCGATCCGGTGGAAGCGCTGCAAAGGCGCCGCAAGCGGCGCCCGCAAGACAGGGTCGGGCGCGGCCGGCGGGCCTTTCCGCCGGAGCCGAGAAGCCTAGAGCGGTTCATGGTTATAGGGAACCATTTGACCGGGATGATTTTGCGCCGTGGCCAGGCGCGGCTCGCCGGGCGATGCGGTGCATCGGTCAAGAGCCGCAACACCGCCACGGCGCAAAAGAACCCGGCCTTCGGTGGGCCAAATCGGCCCACCGGGTTCGTTGCGGCGCTCGCCCGATATCCCGTATCGCGCGTCGCGGCCCGCGCCTGCCCGGATGAACCGACTTGGCCCATCGAATCGATCCCCTATAACCATGAACCGCTCTAGCCACCGCGCCGGCGGTAACAGCAGCAGCACGCCAGCGACTGCAACAAGGAGATGTTGCAGCATGTTAGGAGTCCTTCCCGCCCTGGTCGACGCAATCGACCGGGAACTGTCAATAATGCGGCTCCCGGTCGGGAAAGGGCTGCGTCGTGCGACCCAAATTGGCCTCCGGCAGCATATTGACGGCGTCGGCGGTCAACACCAGCTCGACCCCGTCCTCGTTTTTCTCGTACATCCTGGCGGGAATGCGGACGGTTTTCGTTCCGAGACCGAGGAATTCCGGTATTTCCACATAGAGATGTCGGATTTCCCCGTTTGCGGCGGTGGAGACCTTGACCACGTCACCCACCTCACGGCCGTCGGTGCTGTAGACCCGAAGGCCGACTAGAGTGCTCGGATACACTGGCTGCCCGCCTGTGCCTTCCGCCTGCCCGAGGTCGCCAGTTGCGGCGTGTTGCCGCGGCAGCGGCTGCAGGCTCTTCGGAATGACAATCTGGTCCTCGGAACCCTGGCCCTCGGGAAGGGCAAGCCGGGTGCCAACCACGATCACGGAAATGCCCGCGGCCATCAGGGAGATGGCTGAAATGAATATGATCGATTCACGCATAATCGACTTACGCATGATCTCACCTCCTATCTTGACCGGGCGTCCTCATGACTTTGCAGGTGAGCTCGCGCCCGACTGTGCATTAAAACCCTGTGTCTCGCGGAAGGGTTCCTTCAAATCTTGTGTCAATCCCGAAACCGGATGTGATCCTGACCGAAGGCCATGCTTGCATGTAGTTCTTGTCTCGCCAGGGAACTGGCTCGCGATTTGCTGGTCTAGGGCGGTTCATGGTTATAAGCATCGAGGAATGTCGCGAGGTGGGCGCGCAGCCGTCTCACGGTCCGTCTACAGATCGCGCCGAAACACCTCAGCCGTCTAACATCGCTACTCGCCGAGCGCGGCGGCCGTCGGAAGCGGGCGCTCCTCGACTGGCTGCTGGTCGAGAGAGACCGTGATCGCCACACTCACTCCGTCTTCTCCAAACTCGATCCGGGTCTCCCCGCCGAGATTCTGCCCGATGCCGTGTTCGATGAGATCGGTGCCGAAGCCCGACTTCATCCGTTTCTTGGCGGGAATGTCCACTCCGGTCTCAACCCACTTCAGCGCGAGCTTCCCGCCCCTCACACGCCACGACACGCTCAGGCGCCCGGCGGGTTGTGACAGCGCGCCATATTTGGCGGCGTTGGTGGCCAGCTCGTGCAGGGCCATCGCCAGCATCGACGTACTCTGCGGCGGAAGCAGGACATCCGGTCCATTGATCGTGACTTGGTTCGAGCCTTCGGTCTGGAACGGCTCTAGCTCGCGCCGTACCATGGCATTCAAGTCCGCGCCGGACCATTGCGTGTCGAGCAGGAGCTCGTGTGCCCGGCTCAGTGCACGGAGCCGCTCGCCGAGCACGCCCGCCATCCTGGCCGCCTCCTCGGTCGACGCGTGACGGCCGCTCGCCTGAACGAGGGAGTGAACGATCATGAGCACGTTTCTGACGCGGTGATTGAGTTCGCGGACAAGCAGGGCCTGGCGGTCCTCCGTCCGTCGCCGCTCGGTGACATCGCGGAAGATCAGCACCGCCCCTACCGCCAGATTGCCCGCGCCCATGATAGCGGCGCCACTATCCTCGACGGGGATCTCCGTTTCTTCCCGGGTGATCAGAAGATGAACCGCGTTCTTGACGGTGCTGCGCTCGCGCAGGGCGACGAGCCCGGAACTGTCGACGGGCTCACGGCTGGTCTCGTCGATGGTCTGGAAGACCTCCCAGATCGGCCGTTCAGTCGCATCGTCGCGGCGCCAGCCCGTCAGCTCCTCGGCAACGCCATTCATGATCAGGACCATGCCATTGGCATCCGTGACGATTACGCCATCGGCAATGCTCGCTACTGTCGTCCGCAGCCACTCGCGCTCACCGTGCAGTTGCGTCAGGGCCCGTTGCCGGTCGAAATCCGACCGCGCCAGGGCACTCCCAGTCAACCACACGATAGCGATCAGAAAGATGATGGAGGACACCGACAATAGAGCCGATGAGACGGAACTGTCGTAATAGCCGGCCACCACCCCGCGATGCTGCAGCCAGCCGAGCGCGATCGGCACCAAAATAATCCACGGCAGAAGTGCGCGGATCATCTGCCCGCCCAAGGACCGATCCATCACCGCCGCGGCGATTCCGCGTTCCGGCATTGCGGCGAAGGTGGCGATGGCGATGAGAAGGACCATGACCGCGCCATGCGCCGGTATCGCCGTCAATGGGAAGGGGTAATAGAGTGCCGGCACGCCGTAGATGTAGCCGATGAGAACCAGGAGTGTCTGGACGATGACCGCAGCAAGCATGATGTCGGCCAAGATCGACCAAACACGGCGGCGCCGCGCCAGAAAGAATGCGCCCCCAATCAACACGAACGAAAGCGCCGAGAACGGTGACATGCGACCGGGCGAGGACGTGTATGCCGGGTACGCAAGTTCACGAAAGACGAACTCATCGATTCTGAGATCCCAGCCGACAATGTCCTGGCTCAGCGTCATGCCGCCTCCCAGCATCAATGCCATTCCGAGGAACCGGGGTACGGCGCGCAACGCTTCGCTCGTGAACGCCAGCAGCCCGGCGCCGACAAGGATCAGGCCGATAGCGGAATTCGACTTCATCTCAATGTTGTTGGGTAGGCCCTGTCGCAGCAAGGGCTGATCGAAATACCAGCCCAACAGAACGAGGACGCCGACGGCGATCGCCATCACCGCAACCGCACGCGCAAACAAGATCGATTTGGCGGCAGCGGTCCTGTTGGCCAAAGCTTCGCCGCCCGACGGCCCAACCATACACATCCCCCTTCCATGGTCTTGGGCGCGGCCGACAGCCCCTGAGAACCAGCAATATGGGCCGCTCGCGACATGGGCCTCATGGCGCGGCGCGTGCCCCACCAATCTTATACGCTTCCAGCCGGCATCGACAGCCGTATTGGAAAGGGCAGGCTGATCCTGGTTACCGCCCGCCTAACCCCGCGGCGGGGTGGGTTTGGCGTGACTCGCTGCGATCATGAGTCCACGCTGCGGCGTACTTCTCCCCCGACATCCACTTCAGGATTTGCGGCAGCGTCCTCCATGGGAGCGGCGTCAGATTCGACTGCACTTTGCTCCGACATGTGCAGCAACTGGGCCAATCGCGCCCTTCCGCGATTGACCCTGCTCTTGATCGTCCCGACGGCGCAGCCGCACACCTCGGCCGCCTCCTCGTAGGAAAGGCCCGAGGCGGCCACCAGCATGAGAGCGGTGCGTTGAGCCTCCGGGAGCCGGGTCAAGGCATCGCGAAGATCCTTCAGGTCCATGTGGCCGGGCTGTTCCGGCTGCGTTGCCAATCGGCCACTGAGTTTTCCGTCGATGTCTTCGACTTCGCGTCGGCGTTTCCGCCTCTCCGAAAGAAACGTGTTGCGCAGGATCGTGAAAAGCCAAGCTCGCAAGTTGGTACCTTCCTCGAAGGAATTGAGCTTGTCCCACGCCTTGACCATCGTCTCCTGGACCAGGTCATCGGCTTGTGTCCTGTCACCGCAAAGCGATATGGCGAACCCTCTCAATCTCGGAATTTCGCCAATCAGCGCATCCCGAAGCGATGTTCGGATGGGGGGGCCCATTCGCTTACTTCGGTTTCTTTCCGTTCTCCGCTTCAAGTCTTTCAAGAAGGCGAAGCAGATCGTCCGGGATGGGTTCGTGGGCGATTTCGTCAAACAGGGCCTTCAACCCCTGGCCAATCCGGGCCTGCACCGCCGGTGAAAGGCTCTCGTGCCTGCGGCGGGTCGAGACAGAGTCGCTGTTGGCGGCCAACGGCCTCATTTTTCTCTCTTTCTTCTGCTCCTGGGCCGGATTTCCTTTCCTTGCGTTTTTCACCCGGTCATTGTCGTTGTTTCCACGGTTGGTCAATCTCGTCACCGTTCATCCGACCGCCAAATCACAAAGAAATCGAGCATCCGATTCGGCGAAACCCGAATGTCACTCTTGTCGGGCAATGCTCTTGGCCTATGTTAAACGACTGAACGCCTGCTATTGTTTCATGCGCGGAACCGAAGGCCACAAGTGATGTTATAGGAACCCATCCGGGGCCCCGGTTCCAGTTGATCGTAATTCATGCCAACGGGATCACCAACATGTCCGTATCCGAGACGATAGCAGCGCACTTGCCGTATCTGCGCCGATTTGCGCGAACCCTCTGCGGCAGCCAGGCCAGCGGCGATGCCTATGTCCGGGCGTTCCTGGAAGTGCTTATCGAGGATCCCGCTGCCCTGCCGACCGATCTGGACCCGCGCGTCGCGACCTATAAGACCTTCCTTAGACTATGGAACATGATGGACGTAAACCTCGAAGTCGACCCGCCCGGCGCCCGCAGCTCCGGTCACATCGACCGCAAGCTTGAAAACATTGCGCCGCTGCCGCGGCAAGCATTTCTGCTGCGCTGGGTCGAGGGATTCTCGCAGCAGGAGACCGCACGGATTCTCGGCATCGCCCTTTCAGAGGTGCAGGAATTGATCGACGCGGCTGGGCGAGAGATCGCGGGAGAAGTGGCGACGAGCGTCCTCATCATCGAAGACGAGCCGATCATCGCCATGAATCTTAGCGGTATCGTCGAGTCCCTCGGCCATGGCGTAAGCGCAATCGCGCGCACGCACAGCGAAGCTGTTCGGGCCGCCAAGGACAAAGCGCCGGGCCTTGTCCTCGCCGACATCCAGCTCGCAGACGGGTCATCCGGCATCGACGCGGTGAACGAGCTGCTCGGATCCTACGAGGTTCCGGTCATCTTCGTAACCGCCTACCCGGAACGTCTGTTGACCGGCCAGCGACCGGAGCCCACCTACCTGATCTCCAAGCCCTATGATGCCGACGCGGTCAAGGCCGTCATCAGCCAAGCTCTGTTTTTTGAGAACAAGGCTCATCGTGCCGGTGGTCAGGTCTCGTCCGATTAGGTTGGCCGTCCGGCTTTGACGTCCTTCAAGGTCTTGGTGTCGCTGGTAAATCCAAGCTCAATGAACGGTACGGCTACGATAATCGCCGGAGCGCTGGCGCTGATTTGGTTTTGCAGCCATGACGCGGCGGCGAATTCGAAAATTCAGTGCGGGATGGCGTCTTGGTATGCCCATACGGGCCGAACGGCAAGCGGCGAAAAGGCCGATCCGAACCTGCTGGTGGCGGCGCATCGGACGCTCCCTTTCGGGACCCGTGTGGAGGTGAAGAACCTGCGCAACGGCCGCGCCATTATCGTCCGGATCAACGATCGCGGGCCGTTCATACGAAACCGGGTCATCGACGTGTCGCGCGCGGTCGCCGAAAAGCTTGGCTTCCTGTCTCGCGGCACGACCAAGGTGCGCATCCGTCAGGTAAACAGCGAAGCGGGCGGCGAATCGGCGGCGTGTCCGTAACGATCGCGATCCGCGTCAATTCTTTTCGATGGAAAGATTTGGAATGTCGATCTTGAGTTCGACCCGGTTCTGCCGTTCCTGGTAGTAGAGGTATCCGAGCACGGCCACGGCGACGACAAGGCCGCCCAGAACGAAGTTCTGCCACGGTTTCATCTGTGTCCCCCTGCATTCACTCGGACCTTTGTACAGCCGGCGATGTCTCCGGCAAAGCGGCTTGGCTGCCGCAATTGCGCCGAACCGGGTCCGGCGCGCGAAAAGGGCCCGGTGAGCGCCAGATTTCTGGCACATCGCCGGGCCGATTACTGGTGAGTTGACGAGGTTCCAATACCGGTCAGGGAAACTCATAGCCCTTGCGCTACTGGGTTTGGGTCGGGCTTGGCTCTGGGGATTCGGCTGGCGGCAGACTTGATGCCTCCACCGGCGGCTCTTCGCCGATGTGCACGAAGGCGGGCGCGGCCGCGAGCTCCTCCTGGGTCACGTTAAGGACGATGATCATTTTGCTGTGGTCAGCGTCGTCCTCGGCCTCTGCGGACTGCGGCTCGTTACCGGCCAGCGAGCCTGGGGCCTGACCCGGAACGGCGGGTGGCTCGGTTCCGGCCGGCGGGGCCGTTGACAGGCCGGCGCCCGGCTGCGGAGACGGAGACGGGGCCGGCTCAACGTCCTTTTGCTCCTCGAACTGCAAGGCCGCGAAGTCGACGCCGACATCCTTCCCGCCGATGCCCAGGAAGCCGCCGACACCGATCAGCACCGCCATGATTTGACCCTCCTGATCGAGGATCACGTCGTTGATGCTGCCGAGAGACTGTTGCTCGGTGTTGTACACGGTCCTGCCGATCAGCGAGCTCGCCAGCCAATCCGATTCCTGCTGCGCGGTGACAAACTCGACCGCCTCAGACTCCGCCGGCTGCTGCTCGGCGGCCTGGTCCTGCGGCGCTTGGTCCTGCGGCGCTTGGTCCTGGGGCTGCTTCTCGAGAATCGTATCGGAACCCTGCGGAGCCGTTTCCTGCTGCGGAGCCGTTTCCTGCTGCTTTAAGAGCGGTTCGGTGCCTTGAGGTTGATCGCCGTACTGTTGTGCCAGCGCCGGGGTCACGGCGAGCGCCGCGGCCAGCGCGGTAGACGTGAATAAGCGGTTCATGGTCCTAGACCTCCTTGTTGGTGGATCTTGACAACGTTCCTTCGAACCCTTTCGGGATCGCGTCGCCAAAACGCTCCACGCGGAGGCGTGGTTCCCAAAAAAAGCGATTATTGCGAATTATTGCAGGAGAATTGATCAGGCCGCCCGTGCGTCGGTCCTAAACGGCAGATGCTCCAGTCCTACGCCGCTATTTCAAGCCGGCAGGACGGGGAGCTTCCGACGGCTTGTCATCGCCAAGCGACAATTGCGGCTGCGATCCGGAAACGCGCTGGCTGTGTGCAGCTTCCATATCGGCTTTCTCGGGCGTCTCGGCGATCACCGAAGGCGATGTGGTCCCGTAAAGCACCCCTGCCCCGGCCGCATCGCCGGCCTGGAGGCTTCGAAACGTCTCGCGATACTTAAACGACATCAGCTCTCCCTTGGGGCCGGGATGATCGAGGCCGATCGCATGGCCGATTTCGTGCAGTAGCGTGTAACGCAAATCGTAAATGTCGATATTGCCATCGAAGCCGATCTTCCATGGCCGCTCGGGATTGAGGCAGATCAGCGCCTTGCTGATTGTGCGGGTCCGACCGTCGGAGGCGTCGGCATAGTCCACATTGGTGAAGGCCCAGCCGCGAGGCGCGTCCTGGGCGCCGATAAGAATATCGGCGGCCGTAGGATCCTTTGCGTCGCGAAAGCGGATATTCGCCGCCACCTCCCATTCCGCGAAGGCGGCCCGGAGCTCGGACTGAAAGACCGAGGCAGGGATTTTCGAGGCGGAGAGAAGACGGTCCAGCGGACGCAACGCGCCACAGTTGCGGGCGCCTGGAAAGGACATAGACTGCGGTACAAGGGCATAGCTTACCGTAGCCGCGGTACCGAGATGCGGGTTTCCCCACTTCACAAAGTGGCTTTCGAATTGCAAGAGCTTGTATTGCGAGGCGGCCGATGCCTCCTGGCCCGAAAGCCCGAGAGCAACGGCAAACGCCAGTCCAAGCGCGAATTCCCTCATAGAGCCCCCGCCCACACAGATGGTCACAAATTCGAACCCGTCAGCCGATACGCCCAACTATCACGCATAAGATGAGCTTTCAACCTTTTGAGGAATCAGGATGATCAAGCTTTGCCAAAAATTTCGTTAAGATACAAATATTTTAATATCGCAGATAGCGAACGAATTGCACCGTGAGCATCGCGTGGTGCGCTTTTCACCCGCCGACTACGGTCCAACCCTATGAAATAGAGGAAGAAAAAGCTGGATAGGATCTTTCCGGCCCCGCTGCGGAACCAAGCCGTGCGACACGCGTTTAAGGATGACTGGACACGCTATCGGGAGTGAGACATGTTGGGTTGGGCTTTGACGTTCCTCATCATTGCGCTAATTGCAGCAGCGTTCGGCTTTGCCGGAATTGCCGGAACGTCGGCCTGGATCGCCCAGGTTCTGTTCATGATTTTCCTGATCGCGCTCATCGTGTCGGTGGCCCTGCACCTCGTGCAACGCGCCGCGCGGTGACCTATGGCCCCGGCCGGCGTCCCCCGCCCCCTGCCCCCCCCCGCGCCGGCAGGGGCATTTCCTCGTGTCACGTCCCTTTGGCGGCGACGGAACCACCGGGCGTTGGCTGCGTCGACTTCGAGACGGGATCATGTCCGGCATGCGACGGCGCACCCCGGGAACAAGGAAACGGAGAACCGAAATGGGTTTCGAATATGGTGGTTTGCTTGGATTGATCGTCTTGGTCCTCGATATCTGGGCCGTTATCAACGTCATTCAGAGCCGTGAATCGACCGGTGCGAAGGTACTGTGGAGCTTGCTGATCGTCGTTTTCCCAATCATCGGTTTCATCATTTGGCTGCTCGCAGGGCCGCGCAGCGGCCTCGCGCATGCTTAGAGCCGTTTCAGGTCATGTGGAACCAATTCGATCGGGGGCCGCTTTAGGCGGGTCGGCGGCAAAAGAAGCAAAACGCAAGAAGGTGAACCATGAGCAAGAGAACACAAGCGGGCTCGACGCGTAAGAAACGACCCGAAACCGGCACACCATCCCGTGCGGACAAGCCCGACACGGGCAGCATGGCACAACGAATGGCCGCATGGGGCCGCAACGTCGACGAGCTCAGGGCCCGCGCGCAGCAGACGGGCGACGCCCGGCTGGACCAGCTCTCGCGCGAGCTGGAAAACAGATATCAGGCGGTTCGCGCCGAGTTTGGGGCGCTGGCAACAAAGGCCATGGACAACGCGGAAAAAACGTCGCGCGAGGTTTCGCAGAGCCTGAATGCGACCGCGGAGACGGCCAAGACCGGCAGCAAACGGACATGGACCGACACCAAGGCTGCAAGCGCGGAACTAGGCAGCGGCTTTCGCCGGGCTTGGGAGGAGTTGAGAGATGCCGTCAATCGCGCCAGCAATGAGTTTGACCCGGGTAGGTCCTGAGCCGGCAAAATCGGAGGAAATGCGATGGTTCGCAAACAAATCGATTTCGAAGCCGCCAAGAAGGACCCGTCGAGGGTCTTCGAGCATCCGGCGGACGTGCTGCGCGCGGAAAGCCTGAGTATGAACGAGAAAAGAGACATCTTGCGCGTCTGGGAGGAGGACGCCCGTGAGCTCCAGGTCGCCGCGGAAGAGAATATGGGCGGCGGCGAGCCCGACCGCCTGCAGGACGTACTTGAGGCGAGAGCCGCCCTTGAGCCGTGCCGGCCGGACAGCGGCAGCGCCCATGGCGGCAAGCAGGGTTATCACTAGATCACGATGATTTGGGATCGAATCGATCAAAAATCATAAAACGTGATCGATTCTAATAAGATAGAGCAGGATGCGGGCGGAAAACCGGTTCCCGCTTTTCCTCATCCCTCTCTAGTGGCGCGCTTGGGGTGGCACTGATACGCCGATCGGATCAACCAGCAAGGCCACGATTTCGGCTGACCAGCGCATACAACAGCTAGGCGGCCGGAAAGGCGGCATCCTGGGAACCTATTTTCATCGAGCGCGTTTGATGCGCACGGGGGCTTCGCGTGATTAAAGGAGCACCGAAATGAGAATAATGAAGAACCAAATGGCCGCCGTGGCCCTGCTCGCGGCCCTGGCGGTTCCCAGCGCAGCGGTGGCACAGCAGGCCTATGCCACGATCGACCTCAACATGCGCGCCGGCCCCGGTCCGCAATTTCCCATCGTCTCGGTCATTCGCGCCGAGGAGGGCGTAACCATTTACGGATGCACCGAATCCGGAAGCTGGTGCGACGTAAGCTGGGGACAAGAGCGCGGCTGGGCCTATGCGGAGTATCTCGCCTTTGACGTGGCCGGTAGTCCGGCTGTCGTGACGCAAGTCGCCCCCGACTCGGCTCCATCCGTCGTCACCTACCAAACGACGACCTATTGGGACGAGCATTATCGCGATAGACCCTTCTATTCTGAGCGCCAGCGCTACGTCGCTGTTTCGAATGGCTCGTCGGGCGCAGCCGTCGGCGCGGCCGGCGGCGCGGTGACTGGTGCCGTCGTTGGCGGACCGGTTGGCGCGGTTATCGGCGGTGTCGCCGGTGCCGCCATCGGCGCGAGCATAGACCCGCCGGCCCGGGTGGAGAGCTACGTTGTCAATGAGCCGGTCGAGCCGGTCCTGCTCGAGGGCGAAGTCGTGCTTGGAGCCAGGCTGCCCCAGGTCGTCGCGCTGCAGCCCATTCCCGACTACCAGTATCAATACGCCATCGTGAACGGTCAGCGCGTCCTCGTCGATCCGCGGACGCGCACCGTCGTCCATATTTACAGATAGGCTGGCACGAACAGCGAAAACGATCCGGAAGGCCGTCGTCCAACACGGCGGTCTTCCTGCATTTCGTTACTTTTCTGACGTTTCGGTACGCCAATTGAGGAACAAACGGCCCGGCCCCGCTTCGCCTGACACCTTTCAACCGCAGCAAACCGAAAGGGTCGGAGCCGCTCGCGGGGCATTGTCACGTTAATCGAGAACAGGCCGAATTTGCCGCTCGTCCGTGAGACCAAACAGTTGAAAACGAACATCGCGACCATCAGCGAGTCATCACGATTTCGCTGAAAGCGAATTACGTGACAATGCCAGTAGCAAATCACCCGAATGACGGCCAGAACGTTATCTAGAGCGGTGGCAGCTCAAATTTGGCTACGCTACGCACCTCAGCCGTCCACAGACAAACTTGAACTGCAACCGGGCTTGACGCTCAAGCCGTTTCCGAGAGGGCCCTAAGTCGAGGGTGAGCCGTCGGCGGGCTCGCAGATGCAACCATCCGGAATGTCATCGAACGAGGCGTAGTTCATCGAGTAGAGCCGGTGATAGAGCCCACGCTTCCGCAACAGCTGGCGATGCGTGCCGGTCTCGACGATGCGCCCCTGGTTCAGGACGATGATCCGGTCCGCGCCGCGGATGGTGGCGAGCCGGTGGGCGATGACGATGCCGGTGCGCCCCTTCAGCAAGCGCTTGAGGGCAAGCTGAATCTGGCGTTCCGTATAAGAGTCGATGCTGGCCGTGGCCTCGTCGAGCACCAGGATACTCGTATCGGCGACGAGGGCGCGGGCGAAGCTGATGAGCTGGCGCTGGCCTAGCGAGAGATTGCCGCCGCGCTGCGCCAGCACGGTGTCGTAGCCCCTGGGCAGGTCCCCGATGAAGCCGTGCGCGCCGACGGCCTTGGCCGCCTCGATCACGTCCTCCATAACGGCCTGCTCCTTGCCGTAACGGATGTTCTCGAAGATCGTGCCGGAGAACAGGAAGGGCTCCTGCAGAACCATGCCGACATGCTTGCCCAGCGAATGCTGGGTGATGTCACGGACATCGTGGCCGCCTACCAGGACCTCGCCGTCCCAGACGTCGTAGAAGCGATGGATCAGCGAGGTGATGCTGGTCTTGCCGGATCCGGTCGGCCCGACAATGGCGACAGTCTCGCCCGGTTCCACCCGGAAGCTGATGTCGTTGAGCACCGGCTGGCCCGGAAGATAGCCGAACGTAACATTATTGAACACGATGGAGCCGTCGATCGCCTTGAGCTCGAAGGCATCCGGCTTGTCGCGGATGTCGACCGGCACGTCCATCACTTCGAATATGCGCTGGCCCGATGCCATGGCCTTCTGCATGACGGAGTACTGGATCGTCAGCGAGCGAATCGGGTCAAAGAACCGCTGCACGTAAAAGATGAAGGCAACCATGACGCCGAGATCGAGCGAGCCGCCGAGCACCATTCCGCCGCCAACGACAACGACGATGGCCATGGCGGTGGCGGTGAGCGTGTCGACGATGGGAATCATGATCTGCGAGAATTTCGCCGCCCGCAGGTGGGACCTTAAATTGTCCCGTGCCTTGACTTCGAAACGGTCGAAGTTGACGCGCTCGCGCAGCATTTCCTGCACCGTGCGAACGCCGTTGATGTTCTCGGCCAACGCCCCGTTGACGACAGAGCTGGTCTGACGCGCCCACATGAACGCCTTCTTGGCCATGGGCAGCCAGATCATGCGCACGATCAGCAACGTCAGCACCACCGAAAGGGTCAAGAGCCCCAGCTGCCAGTCGAGCCACAGCAAGACGGTGACGATGCCCAACAGCAGCAGGATGTCGCCGACCGCCGTCACCATCGTGTCGAGGAATTCCTGCAGTGCGCCGACGTCGCCCTGTAGGCGGGACATGAGCCGCCCCACCTGGGTTTTGTCCATAAACGACATCGACAGATGCTGAAGGTGCACGTACATGGCCCGGCGCAGGTCGAACAGGATGCGCTCCGCCGTCTTGCCGACGATGGTCTCCTGCACGTACATGGCGGCAAGGTTGATCGAAATGATCGCAAGGAAGCCGAGCGCGATAAGGTTGAGAAGCCCGCCATCCATGGCGCCCTGGCCCAGCGCCTGGTCGATGGCCGCGCGGATGACAAGCGGGATCGAGAGTTGGGTCAGGGTGAAGGCTATGACGCCGCAAAGCGCGATGGCAAGCTTGGGCCTGTACGGCCACATGAAAGCGAAGAAACGGCGGATGACCCGGCCATCGAACGCGGCGCCGAAAATCTGCTCGTCACTGCCTTCGGTCAGACCGCGTGGAGCACTCGCGGAACTTGCAGCGGATGAAGAGGTATTGGCCATATTGCCTTGTTCCCTTTGCGCTTAAGCGGTCTGGGGCTCGCGCCGGGGGACATCGATATCCGGATCGTTGCCATACGCCACCTGGAGATTGTAGAGCTCCTTGTACCGGCCACCCTGCCTCATGAGCGCCTCGTGGGAGCCGCGCTCGACGATGCGGCCTTTGTCCATGAACAGGATCTCGTCGGCGTGCATGAGCGAGCTCAAGCGGTGAGACACGATGATGGTTGCCCTCTCACTGGTCATTTCCTTGAGCGCCGCACGGATACGGTGTTCCGTCGCCGCGTCGACCGAAGCCGTCGAATCGTCGAACACAATGATGGATGGCGTAAGCAGCATGCTTCGCGCGATCGAGAGCCGCTGGCGCTGCCCGCCGGAAAGAGTGACGCCGCGCTCGCCGATCAGGGTCTCGTAGCCGCGTGGCAGACGGGCGATATATTCGTGCAGTTGCGCGGAATCGGCGGCGTCGACGACGCGTTCCCTTTCCGCGGCCGGGTCGCCGTAAGCGACATTGTTGTCGACCGACGCGGTGAACAGAAATGTGTCCTGCTGCACGACACCGACCGCCTCGCGCAGAGAATCTAGGGTCACGTCGCGGATGTCCTGGCCGTCAATGGCGATCCGTCCGCTGGTGACATCGTAGAAGCGGGGGATCAGGTGGGCGATGGTCGACTTGCCGCTGCCCGGCGGACCGACGATCCCCAGCGCCTTGCCGGGGCGGACTTCGAAAGAAACATTGTGAAGAGCGGGAGTCTCGTCGGCTTCGTCCTGGTAAGCGAAGCCGACATTATCGAACCGAAGCACACCTTCGGTCAGCTTCAGAGGCTTGGCGTCGGGCTTGTCCTTGACCGCCGGTTCCATGTCGAGAATCTCGAAGACACGGCCGCCGGAGACCAGGGCCCGCGCGGTGGAATTCACGATCATGCCGATCTGGCGCACCGGCTGCTGCAGGATCGCCATGAAGGCCAGGAACTCCGCCAGGGTGCCCACGGTGATCGCACCGGCGATGATCTTATGGCCGCCGACCCAGAGCACCAGGCCCATGGCGGCGTAATAGGAAAAGGACATGATCGCGGCATTGCTGTAGCGGATTTGGATACGCCGCATGGCCATGGCAATGGCCTCATCGGAGGCGTAGTCGAACCGCTTAAGCTCGTGGTCCTGGGCCGCGAAGGCACGCACCACGCGGATGCCGCCCAGATTCTCCTCCATGATGCGGGTTACAACCGACAGACGCTCCTGCAGGGCGCGCCAGATGCGCCGCAGCCAGAGGCGCGATATGGCAGCGCGCCAAGCCACGATGGGTACGAAACTGAGCGCCAAAGACCCCAGCAGCAGGTCCGCGCTCATCAGCTTGTACCCGCCATAGCTCAGGAGAACGACGAGGACGATGGTCCTCAGCATCGCCCCGTCGACGAACCGGCGCACACCCTCGATGTCCAGCATGCCACGGGTGATGAGATCGCCCGAATGCACGCGATCGTGGAAGGCAAAGCTCAGGCGCTGCAGCTTCTCGAAATAGGCCAGCCGCAGCTCGTAGCCGATGCTCTGGCCGATGGCCTCGCCCTGATAGTTGTGGAGCATGGTAAAGACGCCGCGCAGCACGCCGGCGCCGAACAGCAACAACCCCGCTGTCCACAGCGCCGCCTTCGCCTCCTCCGGACTTGTCGCCGTCGAGGCCAGCAGGCCTTGGGCATAGTTAACGGCCGATCCGAGATATTGCGGGATCAGCAACTGGAAATAGGCAGCGATTACGGTGCAGACGACCCCGACGGTCATGCGCAGGCGGTGGCGCATGGCCATGCGCAGAATCCGCATCACTGCGTTCACCCCACGGGGCGTCAAGAGCTTGTGTGGCTCCGATTTTGCGCCACCAGCGGGTTTTCCGGTCTTTTTCTGCAATGCCTTTTCGACGACGGTTTTCCTCACACGGGCTTTCCGTTTCAACCCTGACCCGGACCAATCCTGACCGTACACGAGGCGTAACCAGCGTCAACGGATCGTCGTCCGAATTTTGCGCTGCAAGCGCGTCATTTCTCAGGCGCGTTCCGCTGCCTTACGGGGCGGCGATATTTTTCGGTGAGGGTCGGTTCAACCTCTGACTCATCGAAGAGGCCGGGAATAATCCCGCGCCACCCGGATCTGCCGCGCATGGTCACGAAATCACCGTCGGAAAGAGTGGTCCGCTGCAACATATGGCGGGGGACTCCGCCCGCCGCCGCCTCGATGAAGGTGGCCAATAGGTCGCATGCTGGACGATCTCTCGTGGGAAGCGATGACGGTAATAGGATAGGGCGCGCGCAGTCAAACGATATCACGTCCAAGGGCCGATCCGGAGTTGCCGTGACAGCACCGTCATGACAGCACAGCCGTGGCCTCGATCTCCACTTTCGCACCATCCTCGACGAGGCCGGCCACCTGGACCAGGGACATGGCCGGAAAATGGCGCCCGATCACGCGGCGATAGGCTTCACCGACCTCTCGGGTTCGGGTCAAATAATCCTGCTTGTCGGTGACGAACCAGGTCAGACGGACAATGTGCTCCGGCTTCCCGCCCGCTTCCGCCAGGATTGCGACAATGTTGCGGAGCGCCTGTTCGACCTGGCCGACGAATTCGCTGGTCTCAAAAACCTCCTCGCCGTTCCAGCCGACTTGGCCGGCGAGGTAGACGGTACGGCCTTCAGCAACGATACCGTTGGCGTACCCCTTTGCAGCCTTCCAGTCCTTGGGGTGAAGCTGTCGATGCATACTACCTGCTCCTCAGACGAAAGCGCTGGATCTTTCCGGTCTGTGTTTTCGGAAGCACATCGACGAATTTGATCGAGCGCGGATACTTGTAGGGCGCGATGGTTGCCTTGACGTGCTCCTGCAGCCGCTTGACGCGGGCTTCATCGCCCTCGACTCCTTGTGTCAACACGACATGCGCCTCGACGATCTGGCCGCGGTCGGGATCGGGCGCGCCGACAACGGCGCATTCGACGACATCGGGATGGGAGAGAAGGGCCGCTTCCACCTCCGGCCCGGAGATGTTGTAGCCGGACGATATGATCATATCGTCGGTCCTGGCGACGAAATGGAACAGCCCATCCACATCCTGGGTGAAGGCATCGCCGGTCAGGTTCCAGCCGTCCCTGACATAGTCAAGCTGACGCTCGTCGGAAAGGTAGCGACAGCCGGTCGGACCCTTGACCGCAAGCCTGCCGATCTCGCCGCGCGCCGCCTCGTTCATATTGTCGTCGACCACCTTGGCCGAATAGCCGGTCACCGGGCGTCCCGTCGCGCCAGGGTGGGCATCGCCGATCCGGTTGGTGATGAAAATATGCAACATCTCCGTGGAGCCGATTCCGTCGAGGATCGGCGTGCCGGTCTTCTCGACCCATTCGCGATAGATCGGCGCGGGCAGCGTCTCGCCGGCCGAGACCGCGAGGCGAAGCGAAGACAGATCGGCGCCATCGTCCATCGCCCGCATCATGGCGTGATAGGCGGTCGGCGCCGTGAAGCAGATGGTCGCCTTGTAGGTCTCGATGATGTCAATGAGGTTGGCCGGCGAGGCATTTTCGAGCAAAGTCGCCGTTGCGCCGAAGCGCAGCGGGAAGATGGCGAGCCCGCCAAGGCCGAAGGTGAAGGCCAGGGGCGGCGAGCCGACAAAGACGTCTTCCGGCGTCACGCTCAGGACTTCACGGGCATAACCGTCGGCGATGATCAGAAGGTCGCGATGAAAGTGCATCGTCGCCTTGGGCTGTCCGGTCGTACCCGAGGTGAAGCCGAGCAGGGCGACATCGTCGCGTCCGGTTCGAACCGCATCGAATTTCACCGGCTTTTCGAGCGCCACCTGATCGAGCTCGGCGTCATGGTTGGTGGTGCCGTCAAAACAGACGATGCGTTTGAGGAACTTGCTAGTCTCAGCGCTTTTTTCCAGCTCGTCGCTCATTCGCTTGTCGCACAAGGCAAGGCCGATCTCGGCCTTGTCGACGATCTTGATCAGTTCCCGAGCCCGCAACAGCGGCATGGTGTTGACCGCGACCGCTCCGACCTTGGTGACCGCCAGCCAGGCCGCCACCATTGCCGGGTTGTTGCCGGAGCGGATCAGCACCCGGTTTCCCGGTTGGACGCCGAAATGCTCGGCCAGCGCATGGGCTAGGCGATTGCTCCAATCCGACAGCTCTTTATAGGTTCTGCGCCGGCCGTTGCCGATCAGGGCGACACGATCGCCGAACCCCTTCTCGACCATCCGGTCGGTCAGCTCGACCGCTGCGTTGAGACGCTCCGGATATTGGAACTCTGGCCGGTCGAGGATCAGCTCGGGCCATTGGCCGAAGGGCGGCAGATGTTCGCGCGTGAACGTGTCGATATGCGCTGACGGCCCCAACATATGCACCTCCGTGCTCTGCCAGCGTGTTGCAGTTTTGCGTCCCGGTCAATGCCATCCCTGATGGGGCGCGACCTGGCCAACCAGATCAAGCAATTCGTCGGCATCATCTCGTCCAAGGGAGCCAAGCAGTTCGTTGATCCAGTCCTCATGGGCGGCGGCCATTTCGGCGAATTTCTTTCGTCCCCTCTCGGTCAGAGAGACGCGGGTGGCGCGGCGGTCATTTTCGATCGGCACGCGAACGATCAGGCCGTCCAAGACCAGCCGCTCGACGATCCCCGTCACATTGCCGTTCGAGACCATCAACGCGCGCGAAAGGTGCGTCATGGTCAACCCGCCTTCAGAGCGATAGAGCCCGGCCAGCACATCGAAACGGGGCAGGGTGGTACCAAACTCGCACCTCAGGCGCTCGCGGACTTCGGCTTCCAGATAGCGCGTCGTTCGCAGCAACCGTATCCATAGCCGCAGGCGCTGCTTGCTGAGCGGGCGGGAGCCGCCATGGGATTTTCGCTTCATGGTCTCACACGTGCAGGGTCAGGGCCTCTCCCCGTTCCGCCAATCGGCGAAGCTGATCGCGCCCGGCGTAATAGGGCTTTGGCCATTCGGTCCTGACGTCGCGAAGCGCGGTCGCCGCATGAAGCGTCCAATACGGGTTGGCGAGATGGGCGCGCGCCAGGCAGCAGAGGTCGGCGCGGCCTGCCATGAGGATCGAGTTGACGTGATCGGGCTCGTAGATGTTGCCGACCGCCATGGTTGCCATCTTGGCCTCGTTGCGGATCCGGTCGGAAAACGGGGTCTGGAACATCCGCCCGTAAACGGGCTGTGCCCTGATCGAGGTCTGACCGGCGGAAACATCTATGATATCGACGCCGGCCTCGCCAAACATGCGTGCGATCTCGACCGCCTCGACCGGTGTGATGCCCTCCTCGCCGACCCAGTCATTGGCGGAAATGCGCACCGAGATCGGCTTGTCTTCGGGCCAGACCGCGCGGACGGCTTCGAAAACCTCGAGCGGAAACCGCATCCGGTTCTTGAGCGTGCCGCCATATCGGTCCGTGCGCCGATTGGTCAATGGCGTGATGAAGGCCGACAGGAGATAGCCATGGGCGCAATGCAGCTCCACAAGGTCGAATCCGCAGCGCACGGCCATCTGTGCGGAGGCCACGAACTGGTCCCGGACGATCTCCATGTCGGCGCGGCTCATCTCGCGCGGGACCTGATTTGCGTTCGACCAGGGAACCGGCGACGGCCCCATCACCTCCCAATTGCCCTGCTTAAGCGGCGCATCAGCCTCTTCCCAGCCAAGCTGGGTCGAGCCTTTCGGTCCGGAATGGCCGAGCTGGATGGCGATCTTGGCCCCGGTTTCGCGATGGACGAAATCGACGATCCGCGTCCAGGCCGCTTCGTGCTCGGAGGCGTACATCCCGGTGCATCCGGGCGAAATCCGCCCTTGCGGCGAGACGCAGGTCATCTCAGTATAGACGATGCCGGCGCCGCCCTTGGCGCGCTCGCCGTAATGGACGAAGTGCCAATCGGTGGGGCAGCCGTCGACGGCCATATATTGGTCCATGGGCGAGACGACGATCCGGTTGGCCAGCGTCAGCCCGCGAAGACGGAACGGCGCGAACATGGGCGCACGCGGCTTGTCGGAGACCGCGCCGGCCCGCGCCAGGAACCAGCGTTCCGCGTCTTCAAGCCATGCCTTGTCCCTGAGCCTGAGATTCTCGTGGCTGATGCGCTGTGAGCGGGTCAGCAGGGAATAGGTGAACTGGACGGGGTCGAGGCCGAGATAGCGCTCGATATGCTCGAACCAATCGAGCGAATTGCGCGCCGCCGACTGCAGCCGCAGCACTTCCAGACGCCGCTCTTCCTCATAGCGACTGAATGCCGCCTGCAGGGACGGTTCGCTCTGCAGATACTCGGCCAGCGCGATCGCGCTTTCCATGGCCAGCTTGGTGCCGGAGCCGATCGAAAAATGTGCCGTCGCCGCCGCGTCCCCCATCAGCACGATGTTCTCGGTCGACCATTTTTCGCACAGCACGCGGTTGAAATTGAGCCAGGCCGAGCCCCGGAGATGCCGCGCGTTGGTCATCAGGGAATGGCCGCCCAGATAGGCGTTGAAGATCCGCTCGCAGACCTTGATCGACTCCCGCTGGCTCATCTCGCCGAAGCCGAACTTCTGGAACGTCTCCTCGGAGCATTCGACGATGAAGGTCGCGGTGTCGGCTTCGAACTGATAGGCGTGCGCCCAGACCCAGCCATGTTCGGTCTCGACGAAGATGAAGGTGAAGGCGTCATCGAATTTCTGATGCGTGCCGAGCCAAACGAATTTGCAGGCCCGCACATCGATGCTCGGCTTGAAGACCCTTGCGTGCTCGGCGCGGACTTTCGAGTTGATCCCGTCGGCCACGACGATCAGGTCGTAACCCGCATAGTCGCTGCTCGACCCGATTTCGGTCTCGAAGATGAGCTCGACGCCCAGTTCGCGGGCCCGCCGTTGCAGGAGGATGAGCAGTTGCTTGCGGCCAATCCCGCAAAATCCATGGCCGGTCGAAACGGTCCTGGTGCCCCGGTAATAGACGGCGATATCGTCCCAGTAGGCGAAATGGGCGCGAATCGCCCCAGCGCTGTGTGCGTCGTTGGCGGCGAGATTGTCGAGCGTGTCGTCGGACAGGACCACGCCCCAGCCGAACGTGTCGTCTGCCCTGTTGCGTTCGATCACGGTGATCTTGTAGCTCGCATCGCGCAGTTTCATGCTGATCGCGAAATAGAGCCCCGCCGGCCCGCCCCCGAGGCAAACAATGCGCATGTCCGTATCCCGATTGTGGATCGCTGCTCGTAGGATAGGGCAAGCGGACGAAATATTTCAAGCTTAAAAGTTTAAGCTCAAAATAACCTCAAACTCAATCGCGGACCGCCGCCGGGAACGTTCCGGTAGCACTCAGTCGATTGAGTCAATCAAGGTCCATCGCAAACCCAAGATCGGCCGGTCATTCAGCCTCGGTAAGATTGACGCCGATGAGACGATCGAGAAGCTCGGTGTCGCCCAGAAGCCGGGCCGAGGCTCCCTGATGGGTGATTACCCCGCGTTCGATGACAATCGCCTCGTGGGTCAGGCTGAGCGCGATCGCGGCGAGCTGCTCCACCAGGATCAGCGCCATGCTGTCCTCCGCGGCCATCCGGCCAATGGCGCGGGCGAGTTCTTCCACGACGATCGGCGCCAGTCCTTCAAGCGGCTCGTCGAGGAGAAGCAGATCGGGATTGGTCATCAGCGTGCGGGCGATCGCGAGCATCTGCTGCTCGCCCCCCGAAAGATGGTTGCCCTTCTGCTCACGCCGCTCGGCAAGCCGCGGAAAGAGATCGTAGACGCCGGCAAGCGTCCAGCGTCCAGGCCTGGCGGCGACCGTCAAGTTTTCATGGACGGTGAGCGAGGCGAAGACGTCGCGTTCCTGCGGGATCCAGCCAAGGCCGGCGCGGGCGCGCCGGTGCGGGGGGCTCTTGGTGATGTCGCGGCCGCGCAAGGTCACGCTGCCGCGGATGAGCTGGGTATAGCCCATGATGGTGAGAAGCAGGGTCGACTTGCCGACGCCGTTGCGGCCGAGGATCGCAAGACTGCCGCCTTCCGGCACGGCAAGCGAGATGCCGTCGAGCACGACGGCCTCGCCGTAGCCGGCGCGGATCCCGGAAAGCTGGAGCAGGGGCTCAGCCATGCGCCGTCCCCCGATGCGCGCCGACGAGATAGACGTCGCGGACGCGGGCGTCGGCGGCGATTTCTTCGGGCGTGCCTTCCGTCAGGATGCTGCCGCCGACGAGCACGACGATGCGGGTTGCGAAGCGGAAGACAAGGTTCATGTCGTGCTCGATGAAAAGCACCGTGATGTCCTCCGACAGGTTGGCGATGGCGCTAAGAAGCTCGGCGCTCTCGCCGCGGGGAATGCCGGCGGCCGGTTCGTCGAGCAGCAGCACGCTGGGGCGGGTCGCCAGAGCCAGCGCGATCTCCAGAAGCCGCTGCTGGCCGTAGGCGAGCATGTGGGTCTCCCGCGAACAGTCGTCAGCGAGCCGGAGCGAGGCGAGGATGTCGTAGGCTTCTTGCACGGCGGCTTCGTGCGCCGCTAGGCTTCGCCACCATTTGCCGGCCAGCCCGCGTCGGGGCGGTCGCATCGCCGCAGTCAATCCGGGATCACCGGCACGAGCAGATGGGAATCGTATTTTCCGCCCGTGTGGATGACATGCTCGCCTTCATTCAGCAGGTCCTCGTGGCGGGCATAGACGCTCGGCTTCGGGTAATCGTAGATGTCCGAGCCCTGGACGACGAGGCGCAGGCTTTCGCCGGCATCGAACCGGGTCCCCGACGGCCAGATTTCGATCTCCAGCGGCACGATTTCGCCGGGCGCTATCTTCAGCTCGCGCTGGTGCCTGAGCACCGGCTGGAACGGCGTCGAGAGCGCGGGGTCGAGCTCGCGGTGCGAGACGCGAAGCCAGCCGAGCGCCACCGGCCCGTCCTCGAACTGGGCGTAGTAGGCAAAGGGCACGACGGCGCCGCTTGCATCCAGTTTCTGGATTGCGACGAAGAGATCCATGTCGTCGCCCCTGTCGGTCGTGACCCACAGTTTCAGCTTCATGTGGCCGACAAGTTCGGTCGGCTGGTCGAAGGCAATATCGAAGACGGCGCGGCCCGCATGCTCCCCGCGTTTCGTCGCGTCGTAGTCGACACGGCTTTCGGCGCCGACAGCTTCGTGCGTCATCCGCCCCGATCCGGCATCGAGATAGAGGGCCGTATAGTCGCCGCGCGCGATCGGCCATTCGGCCTCGGCGCGAAAGTCGCCGACGTAGTAGCGCCGGCGCACCTCCAGCCGCACGCGCGGCCAGTCGGCGATCTCATTGTCGATCCCTTTCAGGAAATGGTCGAAGAAGACCTGCTGGCGGCGGACGCTTTCAGGGTCATAGTAGTGCGCCCATTTCTTGCGGCCATGCACCTCGAGCCATTTCTGCTCAGATCGGATATGCTTGAATCCCTCGAGCGTGCCGCGCGTGTGCAGCGCCTGGTCAGTCCAGCTCGCCACGACGAAGGCCGGCACGGCGACTTTCGAAAAGTCCGCCGTCTTCGACCTCCAGAAATCGTCGTAGAAGGGGTGCTCCGCCGTTTCCCGGCGCAGATCCTCCACCCGGTTGACGCCATGTCCCCAGCGCCCCGGCAGATACGGCCAGAACGAGGTTTCCGGGATGCCGCCGTGGCGGGCGACCTTGCGGTAGGTGTCGGTCCAGCCCTCCCAGGGATTGATGGCCGCCAGGTGCGGCGGGTTGAGTTCGGCAACCCGCCACTGCGAGGAGGTGAGGTAGGAGACGCCGGAAAGCCCGACCTTGCCGTTCGACCAGGGCTGCGTGCCGGCCCATTCGATGACGTCGTAAAAGTCCTGCGCCTCTTCAGGCGACAGATAGGTGGCATCGCCTTCTGAATACCAAGTGCCGCGCGGATCGACATTGATGACCACATAGTCGCGCCGCACCCAATAGAACGGGTCAGGCGCCTCGAACGCGGTATAGCGCGACAGATGCTCGTCATTGACATCGGCCCTCGGGAAGTTTCGGCTGTAGCGGGTGTGGCCGTGCTTGCCGTACGGTCCCCAGGCGATTATCGGCGGCGCCCGTGACTCGTCCGCCGGCCGATAGATGTCGGCATAGACGGTCACACCGTCGCGCAGCTGGATGGCAACGTCGTTTTCGATCAGAACGCCGTCTTCGACCCTCCTCCGATGGCGCGGCGGGGCGCCGCCTTTTTCCTCCGGGCGCGCCAGCGGAGCGCAGAACAGATAGTGCGGATCATGTTCCCGCATGCCGCGCCTCCCCGTTAGGACCGGCGCCGCAAGATCGGAGGCCGGCCCCTTTTCCGTTGGGGCAGTATTATGCGCGTCGATTGACGCGCTTGAAAGGCTCGGCCCTTTAGAAGCGGCAGCATCCTTCGGTGAAGTCCGCTCGGGCGCTGTCACATAGGCGACGGTAGCAGGGAAACGCGAGTAAGGCCGAGGCATGGGCATGCGTTCGGTCGGCCGGTCCGACCTAAAGGTCTCCGTTCTGGGGCTTGGCTGCAACAATTTCGGTGGGCGTCTTGCGCGGGGTGCACCGGTCCCCGAGGGATCACGGCTTGCCAAGACGAAGCCGCTCGCGGACATGTTCATGACCGACCGCAATTTCGAACTGGCGGAGCGCTACCGGACCTTCGCCGCCGCACGCGGCCACAGCCTGCTCGATCTTTCCATTTCCTGGCTTCTCGCGCGCAAGCCGGTGGCCAGCGTCATTGCCGGCGCGAGTTCACCGGAGCAGCTTGAAGCCAACGCAATGGCGGTCGGCTGGGCGCTTTCGTCCGAGGATCTTGCCGAAATCGACCATTTGGCGGAAGCCAGTAACAGTAGCTGAGACGAGAGGCGCTTGGCGTGACCGAAACCGAAGGCCGTGCGTTAATGATAATTCCATCCTGCCAGGGAACCATTTCCCGATTCGCGGGTTTAGAGATGCGTCCAGGGGCAACACCTAGACAAGCGAGGAAAGGAAGAAGCTATGTGGAAACATTTCGTGACCCTGGGCGCCCTGGCGTTCGCGCTTTCGGCTGCTCCAGCGTTTGCACAGCAGACACCGTCTGAGAGTCCCCAGCAACCGCCGGCCGCCTCCGAGCAGGCCGCCCCCATGGGCGACCTCACAGGCCTGGAGGTCTACAGCTCCGACGGTCAGAGGCTTGGCACCGTGGCCAAGGCCGAAGCCAACGCCGGATCCATTCAGATCGATATCGGCGGTTTCCTTGGCATCGGTCAGCGGACCGTCGAAATCAGTGCCGACCAGTTCAAACAGATGGACAATCGCGTCGAGCTGTCATTGACCGCGGAAGAGGCGTCGCAGCTGCCCGAGGTGACGGCCCAGTAAAGAGCTCACAACCTCGAATGACCGGTGCAGGCCGCATCCCCCTCCCCGCGTGGCCTGCACCACTTCCGCACTCCGGGCTCGATGTCTCAGATGGATTGGTTTTTCCGGTTAGGCCGATGCTCCGGCCGCGCCGCCGTAGCCGGCAGGGGACTGGTGAGATGCCAGACAATAGCGACGATAAAATCGCGGCGTTGCGCTCGCAAATTGAACAGCGCCTTCGAGAGCAACTAGCGCGACATAAGAGGACCAAACCACACATCGATCATTGTCAAATAGTGGACATGCAGATCAAACAGGAGTGCGAACGGCTAGAGCTGATGGCTTTCGATTTCGATAATGAGGGCAAATTTGGCACGGCCAACGTCGTGCGATTGCTGATTGATGACTACTTACCCAAACTCGCGCACGAGCTGAGGCGGCCCTGGTTGTTAGGTTGAGACGTTTTCCTGAAGCGTTCCCATCTTTTTGGAGATTTTGGCGACCCTGCTAAGGTGTATCGGATTTATTGACGACGCCACAATGAACTCCTGCTCTGTTAGCAAGTGTGCTTCCTCCGGCGTCCTGCCGCCAAGCGCGGAATGCAGACGCATGGTATTGCAGAACGCGATCCGGTTCTTGATGACGCGGCGGTCATGAAAGCACCCGCTCAATCGACAAGGTAGACCGCTTCGTGCTTCAGCGACCACCCAAGCTGCTCGGCGAAGGTGTGGTTCATGCAGCGCCTGCGGACCGTGGCCGCAGAGGAGGACGCTGATCACAGCAACATGATCATCGTTTTGAATGCATCAAGGGAGGAGCTCGAAGCAGCCCCGACCTTCGCCTATCTGGATGACCGGCACATGTCGCTGGCGGATCCAGATGGCTCGGCGAAGCCCGCGAACGAGACGGGCTCGAGCCAGCAGAAGAGCAACTAGTCTCCCGCTCAGTCCAATGCTGATCGACTGATCCGCGATCGGCCCGGCGGGCCGCCGGATATCCGGCGGCCCGCCGGGCCGTCTTTGTCGGCTTCCATTGCCTCGAGCGAAACAACATCAACAGGAAAGACCTCGGCGCCCAACTCCGCAAGGGTGGGACGTGTCGGCCTGATGAATTTCGCTCACCACTTGGCGTCATCACGTTTAGGCGTGGCCGCCGCACGATAACGCAATGAGAGCTAATGAAGCGAGAGAGAGGAATTCTTTACGCGGCGAAGGCCGACGTGTAACCTCTTCATGGCGTGACTGGATTAGGTTGGATTAGCCGGGGAGATTGGGGTCGATGGGCTTGACGCGCCGTGATCTGTTGGTGGCCGGCTCTGTCGGGGGTGCCGCGTTTGCGAGTGCCATGCTCTTGCCGCAGCGTGCCCGCAGCCAGGACGACACTCTGGAACTCGTCAAGCAGCTGATGGGACGGCCGGCGGTGGAATCCGATCGCGTGCACCTCGCGATGCCGGCGGAGTTCCCGACAGGCTATACCGTGCCCATGGAGCTCAGCGTCGACAGCCCGATGACCGAGGCCGACCATGTGAGGCAGGTCCACGTCTTCGCGCCCAAGAACCCGATCGTCGAAGTCGTCAGTTTTCGTTTCGTCCCGCGGCGTGGCGTCGCCCGCGTTTCGACGCGCATCCGCCTTGCCGAGCCGCAATATGTCGTTGCCGTGGCCGAGATGAATGACGGCAATTTGCTGATGGCCAGGACCTGGGTCCATGTCGCCACCAATGGCTGCGCCTGACATCCGTGAGGGAGGCGGAATGTGACCACCCCCACACCGCGCGTGATCGTTCCAAGCTCTGCCGCGGAAGGCGAAATCTTTTCCGTCAGGACCATCATCAGTCATCAGATGGAGACGGGGCTGCGGCTGGATGAGCGTGGCGAGGTGATTCCGCGTAAGATCATCAACAGGTTTATCTGCCGCTATGGCGGCGTCGAGGTGTTCGGCGTCGACCTGCACGAGGCGGTTTCGGCCAATCCCTTCTTCGAATTCCACCTGCTGGCGACGGAAAGCGGGCGGCTGGAGTTCATCTGGGAAGAAGATGGCGGTGCCGTCTATTCCTTGGTGCACGAACTCATTGTCACTTGAGATGCCCTGGCAACCGAAAGGCAAGAGCGCGCGTTTCCGCGAGGGAATGGGGTCTCGAACGCTGCTGCTCTTCGCACGTCCGATTGCCGCAGGCTTGGTCCTTCTCGCCAGCCACGCAGGCGCGGGGGCTGATGACGGCCAGGGCCCCCAGATCGCTGCGATGTGCGCGTCCTGTCATGGCCCAAGCGGCAGCGACCGGGGAATTCCCGCTATCGCTGGCTTGGATGAGGAGAAAATTATCAAGGCAGTACGGGCCTATCGCGCGAACGAGCAACCGAGCCACGTCATGCACGCCGTCGCTTTAGGGCTGACCGAGGCGGAGCTTACCAGCGTGGCACGCTATCTCGCAGCGCTTGGAAAGGACGCGACCCTGCCATGACCGTCTTGACGCGTCGGCAGTTCAGCAGCCTGACAGGGGCGGCGTTGTTGGCCCCCCTTGCACCGCGGATTGCGCGCGCCCAGGGCAAACCCCGGGTGGTCGTGATCGGCGGCGGCATCGGCGGCGCCACGGTCGCCCGATACCTCGCCGGGACCGCGGCAATCGACGTGACGCTGGTCGAACCGAAGCGGCGATACGTGACCTGCTTTTTCAGCAGTCTCTACCTTGCCGGCCTTCGCTCGCTCAATTCGCTCAGCCATGGTTACGAGACGCTGGCGCAGCAATATTCCGTCAAGGTCGTCCCCGACCGGGCGACGGCGATCGATCCGGCCGCGAAGACCGTTGCCACGGAAGGCGCCGGCAAGTTGCCCTATGACCGGCTGGTGCTTGCTCCGGGCGTCGCCTTCAAATTTGACGGCATCGAAGGCTATGACGAGGCGGCCAGCAAAATCATGCCCCATGCATGGAATGCCGGACCGCAAAGCGAGCTGCTCCGCCGGCAGATCGAAAGCATGGAGGACGGCGGCGTGTTCGTCATCGTCGCCCCGCCCGATCCGTTCCGCTGCCCGCCGGCCCCTTACGAGCGCGCGTCCCTGATCGCTTATTATTTCAAGCAGTACAAGCCGAGATCGAAGATCCTGATCCTCGATGCGAAGGACCGCTTCTCAGGCCAGGAGCTGTTTCAGGACGCCTGGGCGCGCTACTATCCGGGCATGATCGAATGGTTGCCTGCCCAGTTTACCGGCGGCGTCACGGCGGTTGACGCGAAAGCTCGATGGGTGGTGACGGCAGGCGAAACATTCAAGGCCGCGGTTGCCAACGTCATCCCGGCACAGATGGCCGGGGATTTGGCCCGGCAGTCCGGCCTTGCCGACGCATCCGGTTGGTGTCCGGTCAATCCGGTCAGCTTCGAATCTACTCTGCTGCCCGACATCCATCTTGTGGGCGACGCGATCATCGGCGGCGACATGCCAAAATCCGGCTTCTCCGCCAACAGCCAGGCCAAGGCTTGCGCCTTCGCCATCGCGGCCTCGCTCACCGGGTCTGAGCGCTTCCCGCCGCATCTGTTCAACTCATGCTACACGTTCCTGGCGCCCGACGATGCGTTCACCAATGCCATCAACTTCGCGCCCGACGGCGGGAAGATCAAAACCGTCAATAGTTTCATCAGCAAGGTGGGTGAAAGCGCGGAGTCCCGCCGCCGCATCGCCCACCAAGCCGTCGGCTGGTACGCGGCGTTCAGCCAAGACGTGTTCGGCTGAGCCGTTCAGCTCTCCTTGATCGGCGGCCCGACGATGATCGGAACGCCGAGGTCACGACGGGGGCTGTCGACTGTCGCATCCGGGGCTGAACCTGGAACCGCCGGAGGTGCGGCTTCGGGTAGCCGCTCCAGCCGCAACGAATTCACCACCACGAGGAAGCTCGAACCGGCCATGACGGCCGCCGCGAGGATCGGCTGCAGAAGCCCGAGTGCGGCGGCAGTCAGGGCGATGAAATTGTAGCCGAAGGCCCACATGAGATTGGTAAGGATGGTCGCCCGCACCGCGCGGGCCACGTCGACGACCCAGGGCAGCATCCACAATCCGCCCTGCGGCAGCACCAGCGCCGCGGTCTCGCGGGCGAGATCGGTGGCCGAGCCGACCGCGATGCCTACATCCGCCGCCGCCAGCACCGGGCCGTCGTTGAGGCCGTCGCCGACCATCGCCACCAGGCCGTGGCTCTGGCGGAATCTGTCCAGGGCGCCCTGCTTGTCCTCCGGCGAAAGGCCTGCCTGAATCTCCCCGAGCCCGACCGCCGCCGCAATCCGCCGCGCCGCCTGCGCCAGATCGCCGGTCATGAGTGTCATGCCAAGGCCGCGGTTTCTGAGCGCTTCGACCGTCGCGCGCGCCTCCGGAAGCGGCGAGTCGTCGAGTGACAGCACGGCATGGACGCGGCCGCCCCACCCAACGTAAACGACCGAATAGCCGCTCGTCTCGAGCGTCTGCGCACGTTCCTTAAGGGCCGGCGCAAGCGGCCAGCCGAGATCGCTCATCAAGGCGCCGTTGCCGGCCGCCACGGGCTCGCCGTCGGCGCTGCCCAAGATGCCGCGGCCGGGCACGATGCGAACGTCGCTGGTCGCTATCGGTTCGAGATCGCGCGCCGCCGCGGCCCTGGCGATGGCACGGGCCAAGCCATGCTCGGAATGTCGCTCCAGACCGGCGGCGCGCGCCAGCACCGCGTCCGGTCCGACGCCCTCGGTATCAATGGCGACGAGGTGCGGCCTGCCCGAGGTGAGGGTTCCCGTCTTGTCGAAGGCCATCAGTCGCACGCCTGCCAGAGCCTCGATGACGCCGGGGTCGCGGACCAGGCAGCCGCAGCGCGCCAGCCGGCCGATGCCGATGGAGGTCGCGAGCGGCGCCGCCAGCCCCACCGCGCACGGACAGGCCACCACCAGCACCGCGAGTCCGACGAGCAGCGCCCGGTCGAACGGCAACCAGGTTGCCCAATAGGCGACGCTCAGCCCGCCGAGCGCCAGAACGAAGGGTACAGAGACCGTAACCACGCGGTCGGCAATGCGGTGGATCGGACTGCGGCGCGACAGCGCCTCGCGAACGGAGCGACAAATCTGTGCCCACCGTGTCGCAGTGCCGGCGCCGCTGCTTCGGATCAGCAACGGGCCGTCGAGATTGATGCTGCCGGCAATCACGGACGCGCCGGCACTCTTCGGGATCAGCCGGCTCTCGCCGGTGATCACCGCCTCGTCGGCGTGGGAAACGCCCTCGATGACCATACCATCGATCGGTATGCGCTCCCCGGGCCGGACCCGCACCAGCGCGCCGGCGGTGACCTGCCGCACCGGGCAACGCGTTTCCACGCCGTCATCGACCACGGTCGCGATTTCGCTTTCCGCCTCCAGGAGAGGTTCGAGGTCGCGCGCGGCCCGGGCGCGCCCGGAAGCTTCGAGATAGCGGCCAACCGTAAACAGCATCAGCACCATCGCCGCGGTGTCGAAATAGACATGCGCGCCGCCCTCAATGACGGCAACAGCGGAGTAGAGGTAGGCGGCACCCACACCGATAACGATGAGCGCAGAGGATGTCAGACGCCCCGCAAGACCATGGTGCAGAGTCTCGCGCAAAAACGGGCCTCCGAGAATCACGACCGCCGGGGTGGCGAATATCCAAAGCAGGAGGTGAATCCACGGCAGCATATGGGCATCGACGCCGGTGAACGTGTCCGTGTAGAGCAGCAGGCTGAAGAGCATGATGTTCATGGACAGAAACGCGCCGACCCCGAGGCGGATCAGCAGCCAGGCTGCTTCCGATTCCTCGCTCCTGCCGTGCTTCACCTGAAAAGCGATGCAGCAGCCGTAGCAACAGAAGGCGCAATCCTCGCCGTTCAGCGTGCGCCGCATGGCGCGCCGCCCGACCGGCAGCAGGCAATGGCTGCACAAGGCCTCTGCCTGTACCGTCATATGAGATGGTCTCCATGCAGCATGCCGACGGGAAGGACGCCGCGCCCGAGGGTGATCAGGCCGAGTAGCAGAATAAAGCTGCCGGCAACCCACACGCCGCGTTGCCGCCAGACAGGTCCGAGCGCCCGCCCGACGCCGCCCATCATGAGCATTGCCGGAAAGGTCCCGAGCCCGAACGCCGCCATGGTGAGGAAACCGGGAAGCGCGCCGGCGGTGCTGGCTGCCTGAGCCACGAAGGCATAGACAAGAGGGCAAGGCAGGAAGCCGTTGAAGACGCCGAAGGCAAGCGGAGCCGCGGGACCCGGCGCCGTGAGCAGGTAGCGCAGCGAGCCGGCAAAAATGCTTCCGCCGAGGCCGACCGTGACCCGATGCAGCCCCTGCAGCAGGCCGAAGAACTGCAGCGCCATCGTGACCATGAGTAGCCCGGCGACGATCGCCAGGATGCGCTGGGCGGCATCGAGGGAGCCCCCCAGGAGCGGGGCCGTCGACACGCCCTCCGTGGTGCAGATCACCTGCCCCAATGCCCCGGCCAGCCCGCCCAGGAAGCAGTAGGTGGTCAACCGGCCGCTGTTATAAAGAAGGTGGCGTACGATCGTGGCGCTGGGTCCATGCCGGTCACGGCCCAGCGCGCAGGCGAAACCGCCGCACATGCCGATGCAATGGAAGCTGCCGGCGAAGCCCGCCGCGAAGAGGACCAAATAGTGAGTCATGGCAGCTTCTCTCCTGTCGCCGCCCGGACCCTAACATACCAACACACCGGGAAGGCATCGGGCCCCGCTACCCTACTTCCAGACGAAGTAAGCCACCCAGATGAAGAAGCCGATGTGAAATACCGCGCCGCCGACGAAGGCTATAACTTGCATAATGCTCGCATCGGAGAACGAGAAGACTGTATTGGCAAGCATGCTCTCCTCCGGATCAGAAATAGGTTTTGGCCACGTTGAGCGACAGCTCGGTGAACAGGAAGAGCAAGTTCAGCGCCGCTATGGCTAAGACGATCCTGGCTGCCAACATTTCCCGCTCCACTCCTTGGACTTTTCAGTTCGCGACTTGCAACGAGCGGCGATCGTCAAATCCGTCCTGGCCCCACGCCGCCCCAATATTGGTAACCGTAGTAGAGCGCCCAGGCGAAAAGGACGATGTAGACGACCAGCAGCCACACCGGAATGTATCCGTGATGCGCCTCTATATAGCCACCGGCATACTCCTCCATTTCCTCGTGCGAGCTCTCGGCCGCCGCCGAATTAGGCTGCTTCGCGCTCGCGGGATCGCCGCTCTGCCTGTCGCTCATTTTCCATTTCCCTCTCGTAGAACCTCATAGACACCTCATCGGCATTGCTCATGGCGCCGGAGAGCACGCCCCAGATGAAGAGGCACAACGCGCCAAGGCTCATCATCAGAGCGCCGACATAGGGGCCGGTGACTTCGAAACCGAACATCGTCATTCTCCTTGGGCGAGGCGTCCCCCGCCGGGCTCTTGCCCTTCTTCGCCATGGCCGACCGTCATGCCCCCGCCTGGAGCATAGGCCTTCTCCGGGGTAGGCGCGTCAAGCTCGAGGTCGTTGAGTGCCGAGCGATCCGCGTTCGATAGGGTCAGCGGCTCGAGCGTCAGGGGGTCTTTGTAAGCGGACAGCGCGAGAACGTAGTAGGATAGCGCCCAGCGGTCCTCCTCTGGCAGTGAATCCTGGAAAGACGGCATGGGCGTGCCGCTCAACCCGGTCGACATGGTCCGGAAGATGTCTTCAACCGCCGGCCCAGACTTGAACTGGCCGCTGGTGAGATCCGCGGGCGGAATCGGGAAGCCGAGATCATCCTTCAGCCCGGGCGCTTTCTCGCCATCGCCCTTGCCGGTGTCGCCATGGCACTCCCAACACTTAGCGACTTGCCAGACTTCCTTGCCGCGCGCGAGGAGCTGTTCGGAAGGAGCCGGCGGCTTTGTGATAAGCAAGGGAGCGCCCGGCGGCTCCTCGATGAAGAACGCATAGGGGTTCGATGGAGACGACCGGTCGACCGCCAGCTCGTACTTGATATACTGAATGACCGCCAGCCGATCATTGATCGGCAATTCGTGCCACGCCGGCATCGCCGTACCGCGCACCCCGCGCGTGATCGTGCGCAACAGATCACCGTCGGTCGGCAGCGGCTGCCGGGTCAGCCTGAACTTGAAGACCGCCGCCGTGAAGTCGCGCGGGCGCTGCTTGTACATAAAGGTGGCAGCTGGCCCATTGCCGTTGCCGCTGACGCCATGGCAGCCGAGGCAGCGCCGCTCGTAGACTTCCTTGCCGTAGGCAATCCATTCCTCCGAACGCGGCAGCGTGACATCGATGACCTCCAATTGCTGCGGTTCGAACAGGTCGCGCCACTTGCCGCGGTTCATGCCGAGCTTCTGAACATAGGCGACGAGAGCCTGCAGCTCTTCCGTCTCGGCTGCAATTCTGACCGTATCGCCTTCGTATTCGTCATTCGGCGTCAGGATGAC
Organism: Hyphomicrobiales bacterium; assembly: GCA_030688605.1. Lineage (NCBI taxonomy): Bacteria > Pseudomonadati > Pseudomonadota > Alphaproteobacteria > Hyphomicrobiales > Hyphomicrobiales bacterium. The sequence continues at coordinate 12,895 of JAUYJB010000070.1, read as the reverse complement.
CGGTGCCTTTTCGCGCGCCTCCATCGGCACGAACAGGAGCCCGTCGGCGTTCGGCGTCAGCGCGATCCGCTGTTCGCTGGCAAAATTGAACAGCCGTTCGGTGACCGGCGTTCTTTCCAAGGTGCGGTTGCCTGCGTCGTCGTCGACGACCTGCACCGGCGCGGCGGGCTCTTCGAACATTCCGCGATAGGGCGCCATCACTGAATCCGGCGAGAGCATCCGCGGATCCCAGAAATGGGCGAGATGCCACTCGTCGCCGTATTTGAGCCCGACCCGCATCAGGTCCGGACCGATGCGTCGCGTCCCGAACAGATGCGGCACGTCGTAAGCAAATTCGCCGGACTCCGTCACCGGCCCCCAGCGGCGGGTCTCGCCGGTCACCGGGCGCACGTATTGGGAATGGCAGTACCAGCAGCCTTCGCGCAAATAGATGTCGCGGCCAAGCTTTTGCAGCGGTGTGTAGTCGGTGGCCTCCGATACCAGCCATTTGAGCTGGCCGAAATCGGTGCGGACAACCTTGGTCACTTTGGTGGTGCGCGCCGAAGGTTCGACGAAGGGCAGGATGCCTTGGGTGAACACCGCGAGGAAGAAGAAGCCCACGCCCGCCACCAGGGCGACAAAACGCGCGCTCATCGGGCTGCCCCGCCCTCAGGCGCCGGGCTCGCGCCGCGCGCCCCGACGGGCTCGCTGCCCTCCGCCGGCCGCGCGAGCGCCGTCATCATCAAATTGATGACCAGCAGCGACATGCCGATGTCCATGCTGATCCCCGACAGGGTGCGCACGAACCAGTAGGGCTTCATGTGCAAGATGGAGTCGACCCATTCGACCCCGTTCATCCACTGGAAGCCTTGGTTCAGGCCGCCGGCGGTGAGCACCAGGCCCATGGTGGAAATACCGGCGGTGATCAGCCAGAAGGACCAATTGCCCATGCGGAACGACCAAAGCTCGCGTCCCCACACCCTCGGCCACGTATAGACGAGGCCGCCGATCGCCCAGACCACGAAGGTCCCGAACACGGTGAGGTGCGAATGCGAGATGACGAAGTCGGTGAAATGGGTCGGCTGCTGGACCTGACGCAGCGCCTCGGTCGAGCCCTGGAAGCAGCCGAAGAGATACATGATCGAGCCCATGATCAGGAACTTCGCCGGCAAGTTCCTGCCGAACTCGTGCCACTTGCCCATCATGGTGCCGAAGAAGTTCACCAGAACCGTCCACACCGGAATGATTAGCAGCATGGAGGTGACGATCGCAATCGTCTCGGCCCAGTCGGCGATCGGGCTGTAGAGGTAGTGATGGATGCCGACAAAGGGATAGAACAGCGCCAGTGACCAGAAGCCGACGAGCGACAGCTTGTGGGCGAAAAGCGGATTGCGCGCGCTCACCGGCAGGTAATAGTAGATCAGCACATAGCCCGCCGGGGTAAGCCACAGCCCGACGATGTAGTGTATGTAGAGGCCATGGAAGGCGGCGCTGTTGATGCCCGAGATCGTGTAGGGCAGGATGAAGCTGCCGAGCACGAGGTTCATGGTCGTCCAAATGAACGCCCCGATCAGGTACCACAGCGCAACGTAAAGCGGAGGTTCCAGACGCTGGGCTATGGTGATCAGGAATTGCACGGTGGCGATAGCCACGACGGCGAAGATGGGAATTTCGGCAAAGAGCGGCAACTCGCCGGCTTCCAGTCCGTGATTTTCACCGAAGGCGAGCGAGATCAGAGCCGCCGCCAGCACTAAGTTCCAGACCCAGGCCAGCGGCACGCCCAGTTGGGGCCACGGGACCCGCACCCCGCAAAGACGCGGCACCAAATAATAGCATTCGCCGATGAAGAGCGCCGAAAAGGCGCCAAAGATGACGCCGTTGACATGGATCGGCCGCAGCCGGCCAAACGTCAGCTCCAGATTCCCGGTCCCCAGATACTCCGGATAGTTGAACAGGCCGGAAATGGCGACGCCGACCGATGGCGTCACTATCAGCCAAAACATGCCCCAATAAAGCCAGATCCGTACAACCGGCCAGTCGACCAGCTCATCCAAGTCGACATCGGCAAACTTACCACGCAGCACCACGCCCGTCTCTGCCATGGCCCGCCTCCTCCCTCGATCGCGCGGTCTCGCGCCGCGCCAACCTATTTGATCGAACCTCCGACCGCCCGACATCGGGAACGATCCCGATGTCGGGCCGATGCGGGCCCCGGGGGCACACTGCTATGTAAGCCGGCGTCCCGCCGGCCATCGAAGAAACCTAATACTTGCCTGGCACGAGCACCGAACCGGCGTTCGACCAGGTGATGTAGGCTTCCAGGGCCTTCATCGCGGCCGACTCAGGATCGATCTTCTCTCCCTGGTTCGGCTTCTCGATGCACCAGTTGATCATGTCCCGCAGCGTCGCGAATTTACCAATCTGCGCCTGGAACTTCGGGTACGAGTGCGGGTGGGTGTCCGCGGCCATCGGATGACACATGGCGCAAGCCCACCCCGTGGTGGAGAGGGTAACGCCCAGCTCCTGCGCGATCGCTGCATCGCCATGGAACAGAAGATCTCCTTTTTTGACCTCGTCCATGAACGCCTCTTGATAGTTTTTCAACTGCTGCGGTGTCACGGGATCCTTGTGGGCACTGGCCGGCCCGACGAGGGCCGCGGCCGCGAAGGCTCCGGCGATGGCGGCAGGCCGCAGAAAGCAGAGGAATGTCGATTTGGTTGTCATAGTCATCCCTCCTTCTAGAATGGCCACATATTGTCGGCGATCCGCGGCCTCAGGGTCTCCTCGATGCTCTTGGCGTAGTCCGCTTCGGACTGAACGAAGACCTCCTTGCGGCCCCACATGATGTATTCGGCCTCGACCCGGTCATTGGCCGCCACATCGATCTTGCCCCAGCCGACACCATCGAAGTGATCGCCGGGGTCAACGCGGATCATCGGCTTGGTGAGCTTCGGCACGCCCTCCGGCGCGTAGGGCCACGGCCAAGAGGTCGCCAGCATGCCGATCGAGCGCAGGGTGCCGATCTCGTTATACAGCACCTGGTGCACGTGACCGTGGATGTTGGTGACCTTGGTATATGGCTTCAGAACCTCATTCACGTCACGCCAGTCACGAACCCAGAAGTTCCAGGGCGGATAGTATTCGTAAAGCGGATTGTGGGTGAAGATGATGATGGGGCTCGCCGCATCCCAGCTGGAGAGCGTCTTCTCCAGCCAGTCAAGCTGGTCGCGGCCCACGCCGGCCCACGCCCCGGCAACGGTGCCGTCGAGGGTCGCCATATGACCCATCCGCTCCTCTGGCGTCATGTTCTTCGCCGTCCAATAGTCCGGTCCGCGGCTCACCGTGTCGAGCCCGATGAAGCGCACGCCCTTATGGTCGAACGTCCAGGTGGGATCGCCAAATAGCTCGCCCCACTTCTTACCCATGTCGAGATACCAGTCGTGTTCGCCCGGTATGTAGTGCTTCGGGATCGTGATATCCTTAAGCAGGTCGACACCCAGCTCCAGTTCCTCGACTGTTCCGAGCTGAGCCAAGTCGCCGCCGAAGATCAGGAAGTCGGCTGGCGGATCCATGGCCTGGACATCTTTCGCCGCGCGCACGACCTTGTCGACGAAACGCGTGTTGAGCGACCTCGGATAAAGATGCGTGTCCGAAATCCAGGCGAACTTGAAGGGCGCCTCGGCGGCGTTGGCGACATCGATCGTGTTGAGCAGCGGCCACCATGCGAAGGTCTGCCCTACTGTGGCGGCGCCGAACAAAAGCGATTTGTGAATTAAGGTACGACGAGTGATTTGGAGCGAGTCGTCGGGGCGCACTCCGGGCTTTTGCAGTACCGCGTGCATTTTCCGACGTTCGCGGTCAAGCTCATCAGACATGGCATTTCCTCCTCCCTTAAGACCGCTCAAAAAGCATTGGTCACGACATAGGTAAACGCAGCAACGTGTCCGCGTCATTATTTTCTTATTTATTCTCCGCTTTACTCTTCCTTATACTTCAGTCATTCTTGCGTTTTACTGCTTTTTCAGTTCGATCTCTAAATTGGTGGGCTGGCCGCCCTTTATGGTCACGGGCATTTCGACCGGCCCGGTGAAGGGTTGCACCGCCACGAGCGTGTAATCGCCCGGCGGGACGTCGGTTATGCTGAATTTGCCGTCAGGTCCGGTGACGGCGTAGTAGGGGTTATCCACGACGTAAATCCAGCCTTCCATCCAGCCATGCGCGTCGCAATCGACGCGGACCGTGCCGGTGCGCGGCAATTCGGTCGGGATTCGCTGTCCCTGGTTCGGCAAGGCCAGGTTGAAGACGGTGCGCCTGCCGTAATAGCCGTGCGTGTTGTGCAGCACCGGGTCTGAGTTGACGACCTCCAGCGGACCGGCGGGAACGACCTGAACCTCGGGCTCGAAGCGGCATTTGATGTTGTCCAGGACGGGCGTCTGGCCGGCCGTCGGCCATTCCTTGCCGGAGTCCACCTTGACCAGATACACTACCGCGCTCTCGACCGACTGGCCGCTCCCGACCCTGACCAGCGGCTCCTCGCGGGGCTGTCCGCACACCTCGACATCCTTGGTCGGGATGATCTTTTTCGTTGGAACCGTGCCGCGATAGACGACGACACCTTCGATGGAGCCGCCTCCCGTGACTGAGCTCACTTCATAGGCTTGAGCGGGAGCTTGGGTTAGCGCCATCGCGCCGATGACGAGCAGTCCGGACAGAATGAGATACTCCCTCACGCCATTTCCTCTTCGGTCACACTTGAAATTTTTTATTAACTTTAATTAGAATATCTCTAGAATCAAGCGCAAAATGACGCCGTGGGATAAAATTGGGCCGCCCGTGGGATAAGACCAGGCGTTAGAGTGATCCCGGCGGGGCTGGTCGCATGCGCGGCCGGTAACCGGCGGGCGTTTCAAGCGGCCAGGGGGCCGTTCAGGCCTAGCTTGTCGGCGCCACCGAACCGCCCTAATCTGCCGCTGCCAAACACCCGGGGACGGTTGCTCGCGGCTGCGGAGGCATGCGATGTATCGACGGAGAAAACCTCTTCGCGCTTCGATTTTGGGCCTCATGACGCTCACCGGAATGGTGTTGGCGGCCGCGCTCATCATAAGCAAGCTGCCCACGCATGCCGCGACGCCGGTGACGGTCGGCGGACCCTTCACGCTCACGGCCCCGGACGGAACGACGGTGACCGACGAGACCTATCGCGGCAAATGGCTTCTGGTTTTCTTCGGTTACACTTTTTGTCCCGACGCCTGTCCGATGACGCTGGGCGAATTTGCCGGCGCGCTTACGGAACTCGGTCCGGACGCCGCAAAGGTGCAGCCGATCTTCATCACCGTCGATCCTGAACGCGATACGCCTGAGGTGATGGGGCAATACACCGAGGCATTCGATCCGCGCATCGTCGGACTCACCGGCACGCCGGAGCAGATCGCCGCCGTGTCGCAGGAATATGGCGCCTACAGTTTCAAGCACAAGACCGGCGCTAACAGCGAAGCCTATCTCGTCGATCATAGTACTTACATTTACATTATGAATCCTCAGGGCGACTTCGTGCAAGGGTTAGACTTTAACACGCCAAGTAATGACATTGCAGATACTTTGCGTACTATTATGGCGGAATCGGGCGGATGAGGGTAGCTCTGGCGCGATTCGTGGATGGGACGAATTTCCAGGTGTATGGATCAGTTCGCATCACGATGAGCCCCGCCGCCCGGCTTCGCGCGTCTGGCCGGGGACCGCGCGGGGAGCACGTCAATGACCCAGCCGTGGTGAAGAGGAACCGAGCGGCTAGGCATTGCACCCCCACCCTGCCATGAGAGCCTCAATGATCGATCGGCACGTTGCAGCAATGATCGCACGGGTCGACATGTGGATGCGGTTCGGTCTGCCACGGGACAATCTTGCCGACGCGGCCGGGTAACGCCGTGTCGGCGCCAATCGCGTCGTCGCAAACAGCGCTAACAGGTGCCAGGGAGGAAAGTCGTGCAAGCCAAGGAAATCAAATTCTCGTTCGAGGCGCGCGACAGAATGCTGCGCGGCATCGAGACACTCGCGCATGCGGTAAGAGTCACGCTTGGACCCAGGGGGCGGAACGTCGCGGTCGATCGGTCCTTCGGGGCGAAGATCACCAAGGACGGGGTGACCGTCGTCAGAGAGATCGAACTCGGCAACCGTTTCGAGAATATGGGAGTCCTTCTGGTGCGGGAGGTCGCCGCAAAGACCTCCTATCAGGCTGGCGACGGCACAACCACCGCGGTCGTGCTTGCTCACGCGATCGTTAGGAACGGCGCCAAGGCCGTGGCCGCCGGCATGAACCCCATGGACTTGAAGCGCGGCATCAATCGCGCGGTCGAAGCCGTCGTCGCGCAGCTCAAGAAGAACGCCCGCAAAGTCACCTCGAATGTGGAGATCGCACAAGTTGGCACCATCTCGGCCAACGGCGACACGGAGATAGCAGGCTACATTGCCGACGCCATGCAGAAGGTCGGCAATGACGGGGTGATCATGATCGAGGAGGGGACATCGCTTAATACCCTTCTTGACATCGTCGAGGGCATTCAGTTCGACCGCGGTTACATCTCCCCCCATTTCGTCACCAACCGGAACAGGCGGCTGGTGGAGATGGAAAATGCCTACGTGCTGATCAGCGAGAAGAAGCTTTCGAGCCTCGACGAATTGCTGCCGCTCTTGGAGAAGGTTGTTCGGGCCGGCCAGCCGTTGCTTATCATCGCGGACGATTTCGGGGGCGAGGTCACGGCCGCGCTGGTGGTCAACAAGTTGCGCGGCAGTCTCAAGGTCGCCGCCGTCAAGGCCCCGGCTTACGGCGACCTCCGCAAGGCGATCATGCAGGATATCGGGTTGATGACGGGGGGAACGGTGATCTCGGAGGATCTCGGCCTCAAGCTCGAGAATTTGTCCCTCGATGTCCTCGGACTCGCAAAGAAAGTGACGATCGACAAGCAAAACACCACCCTCGTCGAGGACGGCGGCAAGAGGGCGAACATAAAGGCCCGCATCGCCGAGATAAGGGCCCGGCTTCAGGAAACAACCAGCGACTACGACCGTGAGAAGCTCCAGGAGCGGCTTGCGAGGCTCTCCGGCGGCATCGCCGTGATCCGCGTCGGTGGCGCCACCGAAATCGAGGTTAGGGAGAAGAAGGATCGCATCCGCAACGCGATGTACGCCACCCGAGCCGCGGTCGAAGAGGGCATACTGCCGGGTGGCGGGGTCGCCTTGCTGCGGGCCAGCAAGATTGTCGGCAATCTCCGGACCGACAATGACGATCAAAATGCCGGCATCGAGATTGTCAGGGACGCAATCACCTGGCCAGCGCGGCAGATCGCGATCAATGCCGGAGCGGACGGCTCTGTCGTTGTGGGCAAGATCCTCGAGAGCAACCATTATGCCTACGGCTACGATGCCCAATCGGGCGAGTACGGGGATCTGATAGCCCTTGGCATTATTGACGCCACCAAGGTCGTGCGCTCGGCGCTTCAGGGCGCGGCTTCGGTGGCGAGCCTCCTCATCATGACCGAAGCCATGGTGGCCGAACTGCCAGGCCCGCCGCCGCCCGAGCTTCCCGGTCACCATGATCACGATGATCATCTCGATATCGAATTCTAACCCGGATCTCTCACAGTTGGCGGACCCTGGTTTGCCGTTTCGGCGCGGCAGATGCATGTCTGTCCGAATATTCGACCCTCATCCCCGGCACCCTGGAGGCCGTCGAGGAATGCGGCCGGCTGGGCATGAAGATCGGCTCGACCACCGGCTATCTCCCGGAGATGATGGAGATCAACCAGAAGGACGCGGTCGCCTGGGCGCGCGCGGAGGACCTGCACGGGCGACTGATCGAATGCGCGGTCGAAGGCTTTGCGGAGTCCGGAGGTGCGCGACCCGGTGTGTGGCAAAACCACCGATCTGGCCGAGCCCACAGCCATGGTTGATCACCGCGGTTGGGGATACTTTTTCTGCTCGATCACTTGCCGCGACGCTTTCCTGAGGGATCCCGAATGGTTTGCGAATGGGCGAGCGGCGCTTCGTCCGAGAGGACGGCGAAACGAAGGCTGATCCATGCGAGAGCGTCGGCCCAATTCCCCGTTCGGGCGAACAAGAGCCCGATCGGTCGATCATGGGCAGTCGGGTTCAGGCGTCCATGCGACAGAGACGCCGTCGAAATCGGCAGCGCACCTCGGTTCGGGCTGGAGCGGCCGGACGGAGCCGGCCGTTCGCGTGGAGTTTGCGGTCACCCCTGCGAATTGCGGACGTCGTGTCCACCTGCGAGGTCATCGAGGATCGGGCAATCCGGGCGATGGTCGCCGCGGCACGACTCCACCAGTTCGCGCAGTGTCCGCCGGATGGACTCAAGCTCGGCGATCTTGGTCTCCACGCGGAGAAGATGGTCCCGCGCGATGCGCCTGACCTCGGCGCTCGCGCGCTGCTTGTCATCGTAGAGCGAGAGCAGCGTCCGGCAGTCCTCGACGGTAAAGCCGAGGCCGCGCGCACGGCCGATGAATGCCAGCGTGTGCAGGTCGCGCGGCGCAAAACGCCGGTAGCCGTTTTGCGCCCGCTCCGGCCTGACAAGCCCGATATCCTCGTAGTATCGAATCGTCTTGGCCGGAAGCCGGCTGATATCCGCAACGTCCTTGATGTTCATTGCTCGGTCCTACTTGACGCGTGACTGGCGATAATTTGGGGTTTGCCGCCGCTGGAAGGTCAAGTGCGACAATCTGTCTCTTTCGGCGTCCGAGAATCTCGCCCCCCAACCGTTGACCTTCCAGTTAATGGAAGGCGCATATCGCTGTGTGCGCCAGGCCCGGGCGAACATCGGGCCTCTGCCGGTGAGTTTTCGAATTGAGAGGAACGAACCGATGTCTGCCCACGAGCACCACGCCGCCGCGGCCTCAACGGCTCAAACCGTCATTCGCGACCCCGTCTGCGGCATGACCGTCGACCCGAACGCGGGCAAGCCGACGCATGAGCATGACGGGCATCTGTATCACTTCTGCTCGAAGGGTTGCCGCGAGAAGTTCGCCGCGGCGCCCGGCGACTATATCGAGGCCGAGGACCTCGTCTGCGGCATGACGGTGAACCGGGCGAGCGCCCGGCACATGACGAAGCATGCCGGGGAACGGTTCTATTTCTGCTCCGCCCGCTGCCGGGAGAAGTTCGAGGCCGAGCCGGAGAAATACCTTGGGGATCGCCCGGTACCCGAGCCGATGCCGAAGGGCACGGTCTATACCTGTCCGATGCACCCCGAGATCGAGCAGGTCGGCCCCGGCGAATGCCCGATCTGCGGCATGGCGCTGGAGCCCAAGGGCGTGCCGACCGGCGAGGAAGGTCCGAACCCGGAGCTTGTGGACTTCAGGCGCCGGTTCTGGGTCGCCGTGGCGCTGACGGTGCCGCTGCTGGTGCTGACCATGCCGCCCTATCTCGGTTACGCCCAGATCCGCGAGTTCTTCGGCGAGGCGACCTCGCTGTGGATCGAACTCGCGATCAGCGCACCGGTGATCCTGTGGGCCGGCTGGCCGTTCTTCGTGCGCGGCTACAGATCGTTCCGCACCATGAACCTCAACATGTTCAGCCTGATCGGCATGGGCGTCGGCGCGGCCTTTATCTTCAGCGTCGTGGCGGTGCTGGCGCCGCAGATCTTCCCGGCCGGGTTCCGCGACGCAGAAGGCAATGTCGGGGTCTATTTCGAAGCCGCGGCGGTGATCGTCACCCTGGTGCTGCTGGGTCAGGTGATGGAGCTCACCGCGCGCGAGCGCACCGGCTCGGCGATCCGCGCCCTGCTCGATCTGGCCGCCAAGACCGCGCGGGTGATCCGCCCGAACGGAACCGAGGAGGAGATTCCCCTCGAGGAGGTCAAGGTCGGCGACCGGCTGCGGGTGCGGCCGGGCGACAAGGTGCCGGTGGACGGCGAATTGGTCGAGGGCCGCTCGTCGATCGACGAGTCGATGCTCTCGGGCGAGCCGATACCGGTGGAGAAGGTCGCCGGCGACCCGGTGACCGGCGCCACGATCAACGGCACGGGGTCTTTCGTCATGGAGGCCAAGCGCGTCGGCGCCGACACGACACTGGCGCAGATCGTCGAGATGGTCGCCAACGCCCAGCGCTCGCGCGCGCCGATCCAGAAATTCGCCGACATGGTGGCCGGCAAGTTCGTGCCGGCGGTCATCGCCGTCGCCATCCTCTCCTTCATCGCCTGGTCGATTTGGGGGCCTGATCCGGCTTACGCCTATGCGCTGGTCTCGGCGGTGGCGGTGCTGATCATCGCCTGCCCCTGCGCCCTGGGCCTCGCAACCCCGATGTCGATCATGACCGCCACCGGGCGCGGCGCCCAGGCGGGCGTGCTGATCAAGAACGCCGAGGCGCTGGAGCGTTTCGCCAAGGTCGACACGCTGATCATGGACAAGACCGGCACCCTGACGGTCGGCAAGCCGAAACTGGTCGCGGTGCTGCCCGAGGCGGGGCATGAGGAGGACGAGGTGCTGCGCCTCGCCGCCAGCCTGGAACGAGGCTCGGAGCATCCCCTGGCCGAGGCGATCGTCGCCGGGGCCGAGGAGCGTGGCGTGAAACTTGCGAATGCGGAGGATTTCGAGGCGGTGACCGGCAAGGGCGTGAAAGGCGTTGTCGACGGCAAGTCGGTGGCGCTGGGCAACGCCAAGCTGATCGTCGATCTCGGGCTTGACGGCGGTCCGCTGGACAAGACCGCCGACGCCCGCCGCGACCAGGGCGAGACGGTGATGTTCGTGGTGCTCGAGGGCAAGATCGCCGGCCTGGTCAGCGTCGCCGATCCGGTGAAGGAGACGACGCCCGCGGCGCTGAAGGCACTGCACAAGCTGGGCTTCCGCATCGTCATGGCGACCGGCGACAATGAGCGCACGGCGAAGGCGGTGGCTGGAAGGCTCGGCATCGACGAGATCCGCGCCGACGTGCTGCCCGAGGACAAGGTCCGCATCATCAAGGAGTTGCAGGAGCAGGGCCGCAAGGTCGCGATGGCCGGCGATGGCGTCAACGACGCCCCGGCGCTGGCCCAGGCCGATGTCGGCATCGCCATGGGCACCGGCGCCGACGTGGCGATCGAGAGCGCCGGCTTGACGCTGGTGAAGGGCAATCTCGACGGCATCGTTCGCGCGCGCAAGCTGAGCCGCGCGACCATGCGCAACATCAAGCAGAACCTGTTCTTCGCGCTGATCTACAACGCCGCCGGCGTGCCGATCGCGGCCGGAATCCTTTACCCGTTCCTCGGCATTCTGGTGGGGCCGATCATCGCCGCGTTCGCGATGAGCGCGTCGTCGGTGTCGGTGGTCAGCAACGCGCTGCGCCTGCGTTCGGTCAAGATCTGAGAAAAGGATCGACCATGGCGCAGCCATCCGCCGTGATGGCGCTGGAGTGGGGACCGGAAGGAAGCGCGGGGCGAGGGCAAGCGGGCATAAGGATCATCCACTGGGAAGCGAAAGGAACGGGGCATGATATCCCGCTCCACGCGGTCGGCCGGGCTGTGTCAAAGGAAACTGGCTTGAGGCGGTGGGGCGGTTTGCGTAGCGTCTGGGGATGACAAATCCATTCCGCTATTTCAAGACTTCGCCTGAGATCATCCGCCTCGCGGTGATGATTTATGTCCGCTTTCCCCCTGTCGTTGCGGCAGGTCGAAGATCTGCTCCATGAACGCGGCATCGACATCGGCCATGAAACGATACGGGCCTGGTGGAACCGGTTCGGACCGATGTTTGCGGCCGAGATCAAAAAGAAGCGGTCGGCGTCGATGCGGCGCATGCCGCAGTGGTGCTGGCATCCGGATGAGGTTTTCGTTCGGATCGACGGTGAAATCCACGACCTCTGGAGGGCCGTCGATCATGCAGGAAAAGTCCTTGAGGCGTTTGTCACAAAGAAGCGAGATCGCGGGGCTGCACTCAAATTTCCGAGGAGAGCCATGAAGCGATATGGTCGTCCAAGGGCGATGGTGACGGACCGGTTTCGCTCATACCGGGCAGCCATGAAGGAGGTCGGCAACGAGGCGCGCCAAGCGACCGGCCGCGGGCTGAACAATCGGGCCGAAAATTCACATCAGCCGTTCCGGCGACGAGAGCGCGCAATGGCGAAATTCAGGAGCGCGAAATCGCTGCGGAAATTCGCCTCGATCCACTCTTCAATCCACAACCATTTCAATCAGGAACGGCATCTCTACAATCGAGAAAACTTCAAGGAGAACCGTGCCGCCGCTCTCACCGAGTGGCGCCAACTTGTGGCTTGATCGTGGGAGATCCCCCGCCTTCGTAGACTGGGTCGCTTTCCTCTGACAAAACCACCCGAACCGCTTCCATATCCGGTCAGGAGTTTCGGCCGCGCTCAGACGACCCGCACCTCGCCCAGGAATTCGTCCACATTTGCGCGCAGAGCAATTGCCTGCTCGGCGAGGGCTTCCGCCAGTTTGCTCACATGCTCGGCGGTATCGCCGGTGTCTTCGGCTGCGTTGTTCACTTCGGTTATGTTTTCAACCCCGCTGCGCGAGCGGTTCGCGGCGCGCTCGACATTCTCGGTGATCTGGCCGATCACCGCGTGCTGCTCCTCGACCGCGCTGGCGACCAGCTCGGCGATCCGCGACATCTCCTCGATGACGCCGCCAACGGTGGTGATGGCCTCCGCCGCGGCCCCGGCGGTGCCTTGGATCTCCTTGACCTGCGTGGAGATTTCCTCGGTCGCCTTGGCCGTCTGGGTGGCCAGCGCCTTGACCTCGCTGGCGACGACCGCAAAGCCGCGCCCGGCCTCGCCGGCGCGGGCCGCCTCGATGGTCGCGTTGAGCGCCAGGAGATTGGTCTGCTCGGCGATGTCCTGGATCAGGCCGACGACCTCGCCGATGCGGTTGGCGGCGTCGGACAGGCCGCGCATGGTCTTGGTGGTCTTGTTCGCCTCG
>JAUYJB010000069.1 GCA_030688605.1 Hyphomicrobiales bacterium | reverse complement strand
TCCAAGGGATCGGACCACGCCATCGAGACAGTGGCGCTGCGGAAACTCTAGAGCGGTTCATGGTTATAGGGGTTCGATTCGATGGGCCGATTTGGCCCACCGAAGGCCGGGTTCTTTTGCGCCGTGGCGGTGTTGCGGCTGTTGGCCGATGCACCGCATCGCCCGGCGAGCCGCGCCTGGCCACGGCGCAAAATCATCCCGGTCAAATGGTTCCCTATCACCATGAACCGCTCTAGCCGAGCAATCCTCTTACTCTTGCCAGATGGGCGAGGTCTGTTTCCGGCCGGGCGCCGATGTGCGAGATGATCTCGCCGGCGGCAAGGTTGCCGAAGCGGGCGCAGTCTGAAAGCGGAAGGTCGCGGCCCAGGCCGTAGAGGAAGCCTGCGGCGTAAAGATCGCCGGCTCCGGTCGTGTCGGCGACATAGGAGACGGGCTCCGCCGGCACCACATGGGTCTCCTCGCCGGCGATGACGACCGAGCCGTGCTCGCTGCGGGTGAGCGCCGCGATCGGCACCTGCGGACGCACGGCCTCGCGCGCCTGCTCGAAGGAGTTGGCCTTGTAGAGCGCCATGATCTCCGCCTCGTTGGCGAACAAGATGTCGACCTCGTCCTTGACGAGCACGCGAAATTCCTCGCGGTGGCGCGTAACGCAGAAGGGATCGGAAAGCGTCAGCGCGACCTTGCCGCCATTCTCATGCGCCAGCCTTGCCGCCTTGTAGAAAGCCTCCTTGGCCGGTGGCGGATCGAACAAATAGCCCTCGAGATAGAGGACCTCGGCGCGCGCGACGGCCGCTTCGTCAACATCGTCCGGCCCCAAAAGCTGGCTTGCGCCGAGATAGGTGTTCATGGTCCGCTGCCCATCCTGCGTGACCAGCACGAGGCAGCGCCCGGTCGGCTCGCCCTGCTCGCGCGAGGGGGTGGGAAAATGCACGCCCAGCGAGGTGATGTCGTGGCGGAAGACTTTGCCGAGCTGGTCGTCGCGGACGATGCCGATGAATGCGGCCTTGGCGTTGAGCGCGGCGAGGCCGGCGATGGTGTTGGCCGCCGAGCCGCCGGAGACCTCGACCGCCGGACCCATGGCGTCGTAGAGGCGTTCGGCCTCCGCGGCGTCGATCAGCCGCATCGTACCCTTGACCATGCCGTGATCGACAAGAAAGCGGTCGTCGGCGCGGGCCAGAACGTCGACGATGGCATTGCCGATTCCGAGAACGTCGAGCCGCTTCGACATGAAGATTTTTCCCAGGCACGGGGCGCTTGCGAGAATCGATCCGGAGTATAGCCGCAGCATGCGGTCTCACAAGGCGGCCTTGCTTGCGATGCCGGCGGCGGTAATCTCGTGATTTCCGCTCCGCAGGAGATCGACCGCCATGCTCGAAGCCGCCGTCAAGGCCATCAATCAGGTCCTTTCGCCGCCATTCCGCAACGTTCTGTGGCGCTCGCTCGGGCTGACGTTGGCCTTGCTGGTGGTCATATGGCTTGCGCTGCAAGCCATGCTCGGCCATTTCCTCACCCTGCCCTATCTGTGGCTCGACGCGGCGATCGCGGTTTTCGCCGGGCTCGGGCTCCTGGTCGGCATGGCGTTTCTCGTCGGTCCGATCACCTCGCTGGTGGCCGGCCTGTTCCTCGACGAAATCGCAGCCCATGTGGAGGCCAGCGACTATCCCGACGATCCGCCCGGACGCGATTTGCCGGTCGCCCGCTCTCTGATGCTGTCGGCCAAGTTCGCCGTGGTGGTGGTGCTGGTCAACATCGGCGCCCTGCTCCTTCTGCTCCTTCCGGGCATCAATCTGGTCGTCTTTCTCGTCGCCAACGGCTATCTCATCGGCCGCGAATATTTCGAGCTCGCGGCGCTGCGCCACCTGCCCCAGGCCGAGGCCAAGCGGCTGCGCCGGACAAACCGCGTGCAAGTGTTTCTCGGCGGGCTGATGATCGCAGGCCTGTTGGCGGTCCCGCTCCTCAATCTTCTGACGCCATTGTTCGCCACCGCCTTCATGGTGCATCTGTTCAAACGCGTGCAGGGGGCCGGGGATCAGGGAAGCGTCTTGGCCTCGTAGCGGCAGATATCGTTGATCGGACAGACCGGGCAGTCGGGCTTGCGCGCCTTGCACACATAGCGGCCATGCAGGATCAGCCAATGGTGGGCGTGGAGGCGGAATTCCTCCGGCACCCGCGCCTCCAATTGCTTTTCGACCTCGAGCACGTCCTTGCCCGGCGCCAGGCCGGTGCGGTTGGCGACCCGGAAAATGTGGGTGTCCACCGCGATGGTCGGCATGGCGAAAGCGACGTTGAGAACCACGTTCGCGGTCTTGCGCCCGACGCCGGGAAGCGCTTCGAGGCTGGCGCGGTCGCGCGGCACCTCGCCGCCATGCTCGCCGATGAGCTTTTGCGACAGGGCGATGACGTTTTTCGCCTTGTTGCGGTAAAGGCCGATGGTCCTGATCATGTCGCGCAGCCGGTCCTCGCCGAGCGCGACCATTTTCTGCGGCGTATCGGCGATCGCGAACAGGGGACCGGTCGCCTTGTTGACGCCGACATCGGTCGCCTGGGCGGAGAGTACGACCGCCACCAGCAGCGTATAGGGGTTGATGTAGTCGAGCTCGCTGCGGGGATCCGGTCGCGCCGCCCTGAGGCGGGTGAAAAGCTCGGTGACCTCCGTGTCCGAAAGGCGCGCGCCGCGCGCGGGCCTGGCGCCGGAAGCGGCGCGCTTGCTCGCCTTCTCTTGCGTGCCGCGGGACATCGGCGATCTATACAATGATTCGAAACGCCCCGCCCGCGCAGCTTTCGGGTGGCAAAGGCGCGAAAATGCGCGGAAAGTGGGTTAGATTTAGAAACTACGGAGCAGGGCTATGCAGCCTCTCATGAGCACGATTGCGAGCGCGCATGGGGCGCGTGGCAGCGCCGTTCCGGCGCTGGCTGGGGATTTCGACCCGGAAGACTATAGGCGCGTATGCGGGGCCATCGCCTATCTGACCGAGAACAGGCTCGAGCAGCCGGCGCTAGCCGCCGTCGCCGCCGACGTGGGCTTGAGCGAGGCGCATTTCCAGCGCCTGTTCAAGCGTTGGGCGGGATTGAGCCCGAAAGAGTTCCTGCAGGCTCTCACCCTCGACCATGCCCGCGCATTGCTGCGCGATTCGGCAAGCGTGCTCGACACGGCCCTGGAGGTCGGGCTGTCGGGACCGGGAAGGCTGCACGACCTGTTCGTCGCTCATGAGGCCATGTCGCCGGGAGAGTACAAGGCGGGCGGCGCCGGGCTCAAGATCGTTTACGGCTTTCATCCTTCGCCGTTCGGAGAGGCGCTGGTCATGGCAAGCCCGCGCGGGCTCGCCGGCCTTGCCTTTGCCGATAGCCCGGACGACCGGGCGGGCGTCCTGGCCGACATGATGCGCCGCTGGCCGAAGGCCAACTATGTCGAAGACCCTGCGCGCACATCGAAGCTCGCCGGGCGTATCTTCGATGCCACTTTGTGGAATGCGGGCGAGCCGCTGCGGGTGGTGCTGATCGGCACCGATTTCGAGGTCCGCGTCTGGCGCACGCTGTTAAGGATTCCCCTCGGCCGCGTCACCACCTATGGCGACATCGCCGCCCATCTGGGCAGGCCGAAGGCCGCCAGGGCGGTCGGTGCCGCGGTCGGCCGCAATCCCGTTTCCTTCGTGGTGCCGTGCCACCGGGTGCTGGGCAAGAGCGGCGCGCTCACCGGTTACCACTGGGGGCTGACGCGCAAGCGCGCCATCATCGGCTGGGAGGCGGGGCTGGCGAAGGGCGCCTGACCTCAGTCTTTCAGTATCTCTTTGGACGCGACGGTGGAATCGGCGTTGAGCCGGTAGATCATCGGCACGCCGGTGTCGAGATTGAGCTCGGTCACTTCTTTTTCGGACAGCCGGTCGAGCACCATGACCAGCGCCCGCAGGGAATTGCCGTGGGCCGAGACCAGAATGCGCTTGCCGGAAAGCACGTCGGGCAGGATGTTCCGCAGATAGTAGGGAAGCACGCGCGCGGCGGTGTCCTTCAGGCTTTCGCCGCCGGGCGGCGCCATGTCGTAGGAGCGGCGCCATTTGTGCACCTGCTCGGCGCCCCATTTCTTGCGCGCATCGTCTTTGTTCAGGCCGACAAGGTCGCCATAGTCGCGCTCGTTCAGCGCCTGGTCGCGGCGGGTCTCCAGGTCCGGCTGGCCGATCTCCTTGAGCATCAGATCGAGCGTCACCTGGGCGCGGGAAAGCGCGCTGGTATAGGCGCGGTCGAATTTCATCCCCAGCTTCTGCAGCTTCTTGCCCGCATCCATGGCCTCCGCAACGCCCTGCTCGCTCAGGCCGACATCGCGCCAGCCGGTGAACAGATTCTTCAGGTTCCACTCGCTCTGGCCGTGGCGCACGAGGACGAGAAGCCGCTCCATGGTTGCCTTTGTCTCCTATTCGCTGGCCTGCGGCCCGGCCAGTCCTAGCACATCGGCCATGGAGTAGAGTCCGGGCTTCTTGCCGCGCCCCCACAGTGCCGCCTTGAGCGCGCCGCGGGCGAAGATGCCCCGGTCGGCGGCGCGGTGCGTCAGCTCGATTCGTTCGTCCTGGCCGGCGAAGATCACCGTGTGCTCACCGACCACCGAGCCGCCGCGCAAGCTGGCAAAACCGATATCGCCCCTCCCCCGCGGTCCGGAATGGCCGTCGCGCACCCTGACCGCGTGGGCCGCGGGGCTGATGCCGCGCCCGTCTGCCGCCGCATTGCCTAAGAGCAGCGCGGTGCCGGAAGGCGCGTCGACCTTGTGGCGGTGATGCATCTCCAGGACCTCGATGTCGAAGCCGTCGTCGAGCGCTGCTGCCGCCTGCCGGACCAAGCCGGCGATGAGGTTGACGCCGAGGCTCATATTGCCGGACTTGACGATCACCGCGTGGCGCGCCGCCGCCTTGATCTCTTCTTCCTGCTCGGCCGAAAAACCGGTGGTGCCGATCACATGGACGATGCGCGCCTGGGCGGCAAACTCGGCGAACGACAGGCTCGCCTCGGGCGTGGTGAAGTCGAGGACCCCCTCGGCCTCGGCGAAGACGGGCAGCGGATCGGCGCCGAGCTGGACCCCGATCGGGCCTATTCCGGCAAGTTCTCCCGCGTCGGCGCCGAGATCCGGCGAGCCCGCCTGCTCGATGGCGCCCGTGAGCGCGCAGCCGTCCGTTTCGCAAACGCAACGAATGAGCGTCCGGCCCATGCGGCCCGCGGCGCCGACCACCACCAGCTTCATCTCGCTCATCGCGCATCCTCCATCGCCGCAGATGGCCTATTCGACGCCCTTGACGATCATCAGCTCGCCGACCGAGCTCTCCTGGCGAATCCTGGCCGCAGCCTGATATTCCGGCGAGTGGTAGCAGGCAAGCGCGGACTCGTAATCCGGGAACTCGATGACCACGTTGCGCTCGCGCGCCTCTCCCTCAAGCGCGGTGAATTCGCCGCCGCGGACAAGGAACCTGGCCCCGTATTTCCCGAACGCCGCAACGCTGGCCTTGAGATAGTCCGGGTATCTTTCCGGGTTCGTAACGCTGACCCGCGCAATCCAATAACCTTTCATCCTGTCTCCTCCGCGATGTCCGCGATGATGGCAATCGCCGCCGCGCGCGGATCCTCCGCTGCGACGACCGGCCGTCCGACGACCAAATAATCGGCCCCGGCGGCGATGGCCGCTGCCGGCGTCATGATCCGCTTCTGATCGCCGGCATCGACCCCGGCCGGGCGGATTCCGGGCGTCACCAGCACCATGTTCTCGCCGACAAGTGCGCGCACGGCGGAAACCTCCCATGGCGAGCAGACCAGACCGTCAATACCGATCTTGAGCGCCTGCCGAGCGCGCAGCCGGGCAAGTTCGGCGACGGTGCAGCGGTAGCCGGCCTGCCTGAGGTCGTCGTCGTCATAGGAGGTGAGTACCGTCACCGCAAGGATGCCCAGGGCGCTGTCGCCGCGTCCTTCGAGGGCTGCCTGCATGGTCTGCGGATAGGCGTGGACGGTGGCAAAGCGTGCGCCCGTCGAAGCAAGGCTGGCCACACCCTCCTTCACCGTGCTGGCGATGTCGTGCAGCTTGAAATCGAGAAAGACCTGCTTTCCGGCGTCGATTAGGCGGCGGGAGAGATCGAGCCCGCCGGCAAAGCCGAGGCGGTAGCCGATCTTGTAGAAGCCGACAGCATCACCCAGCCGGGCGAGCAATCGTTCGGCTTCGGCCAAGCTGGCCACGTCGAGGGCGACGATCAGACGGTCCTTGGGGTCAAGCGGAGGTGCTTGCATGAAACCGAGCCAGACGGGGCGAAAGGGACGGCACGGTTTTAGAGCATTATCGGGCGATGGGAAATCACTTGTCCCGGTTCAGGGGTAAAGCTTGCCCGCCACCTCGATCAGCCGCGCGATCTGCGCTTTCAGCATTTGGGCCGCGCGCTCGCCGGTGAGGCTGCCGTCCTCGGCAAAGGCGTCGCGCGCGTGGGCGATGGCGACCTGTTCGGGGATGACCAGCGCGCCGGTGCCGACCATGAGGATCTGGCGCAGCATCAGCAGGGAGCGCATGCCGGCGAACATGCCGGGGGAGGCGGAAGAGATGGCAAAGACATTGCCGCGAAACGCTTGAAGCCCAGCCTCGTCCGTGCCCTTGCGCGAGACCCAGTCGAGGGTGTTCTTCAGGAGCGGCGTGACGCCGGCATTGTATTCCGGAGAGGCGATGAAGATGGCGCGGTGGGACTTGAACAGGTCCTTCAGCTTCACCGCGGTTTCCGGCAGCCCCTTCGACGCTTCAAGGTCCGCATTGTAAATCGGCAGATCGTGATCGGTCAGCTCGATATGCGTCACGTCGCCGCCTTGGGCGCGCGCCTCTGCTGCCGCGGCGCGGGCAAGCCGCCTATTGAACGAGCCTTCCCGGGTGCTGCCGGCGAGAAAGAGGATTTTGACAGGCAAAACGATCTCCGTGTGCCTAAAGCATGACCCGGCAGGATTGTTCCATCCGACCGAATCATGGCCTAGGCGCAGCGCCGATAGACCCAGACGCGAGCCGGAAACAGATTGCGCCACACCCGCGGCGTGCCGCGCACCGTGAAACTGCCGTAACGTCCCGGGATCGGCGGCATCACATGGTATGAAAACTGAACGAAACAGCCGCGCGGATCCATGATCGACAGGGCCTGGGCGAGGAGACGCAGGCGGCGGAACATCGGCTGGTTGAACAGTGGGAGGCCGGAGACGACAGCCGCGACCGGCACGCGGCCGACCGCGCGCAGAATACGCGAGAGCGCGAAGGCATCGTCGGCCACCACCGTGGCACGCGGGAACCGCTCCTTGAGAAGAGCGGCAAAGCCACGATTCGCCTCGACCAGGATAAGCCGATCCTCGGCTACGCCGCGGGCGATGAGGGCGCGGGTGATGACGCCGGTGCCGGGGCCGAGCTCGACGACCGGCCCGGGGATCGACGGGTCAACCTCGCGGGCCATGGCGCGCGCCAAGGACCTCCCGCTCGGCGCGATGGCGCCCACGGCCCGCGGCCGCGCCGCCCATTCGAAGGAAAAGCGAAGGTCATCCTTCAGAGTGTCGAACCGGCGCCGTGCTGCGGTGGCGAATTTCCTGCGGCGGCGTTGCACGGCATATTTGGCCCGCCGGCGCAGGGTCGCAATATCTTTATCTTTCTTAAGCAGGCTCTGGCCGTGACTCACGCCTCTTCTCCCTGCCGGCAAGGCTTTTGGCGTTCATTTGCTTAGTCGCCGATGCCATCCCAGAATTCCTTGACACGGGCGAAGAAGCCCGAGGACTCCGGATGCGTCTGCGGACTCGAGGCCGCGTCGAACTGCTTCAGGAGATCCCTTTGCTTGCGGTTCAGATTCCGCGGCGTCTCGACAACCGTCTGAATGTACATGTCGCCATATTGGTTTGTGCGCAGGATCGGCATTCCCTTGCCGCGCAGGCGGAACTGTTTTCCGGATTGGGTCCCTTCGGGAATTTTCACCCGCGTGCGCCCGCCGTCAACCGTCGGCACCTCGACCTGGCCGCCGAGGCCGGCGGTCACCATGGAGATCGGCACGCGGCAGAAAAGGTCCGCGCCGTCGCGCTGGAACAGCTCGTGCGGTTTGATCGACAGGAAGATGTAGAGATCGCCGGTCGGCCCGCCGCGTACACCGGCCTCGCCCTCGCCCGCAAGCCGGATGCGGGTGCCGTCTTCGACGCCGGCCGGGATGTTGACCGACAGGGTGCGCTCGCGAGCAACGCGGCCAGACCCGGAGCAATCCCGGCAGGGATCTTCGATCACCTGGCCGCGTCCCTGGCAGGCGGTGCAAACCCGCTCGATGGTGAAGAATCCCTGGCTGGCGCGGACCTTTCCCAGGCCGCCGCACATCGAGCAGGTCTTCGGGCTGGTTCCCGCCTTGGCGCCGGAGCCACTGCAGGTCTCGCAGGTGATGCTGGTCGGCACGCGGATTTGGGCGGTTTTGCCGCGGAACGCCTCCTCCAGCGAGATTTCCATATTGTAGCGCAGATCGGCGCCGCGCTCGCGCCCGGAGCGTTGCCGCGGCCGGCCGCGTCCCCCGCCGACAAATTCGCCGAATAGATCCTCGAAAATGTCGGACATGGAGGAGGCGAAATCCTGGCCGAAGCCGGCGCCGGGACGCGCCCCCGGCCCGCCGCCGCCCATTTCGAAGGCGGCATGGCCGAACTGGTCATAGGCCGCGCGCTTCTGCGGGTCCTTCAGCGCCTCGTAGGCTTCGTTGATTTCCTTGAACCGCTTTTCCGCGCCGGCATCACCCGGATTGCGGTCTGGGTGATATTTCATGGCGAGCTTGCGGAAGGCCGACTTCATCGCCGCGTCGTCGGCGTTTTTCGGCACGCCGAGAACGTCGTAATAGTCACGCTTGGCCATGGCGCGATCCGCTATGCGTCAAGAGGCGGCGCCGCCGCGACGCGCACTGGCGGCGCGCCAGCCGGCGCTCGCCGAACTTGATGACAAGGAAGGGCCCGGCCCCCATTGCGGACTGCTCCGGGAGCTCAAGCCGACTTCTTGCTCTCGTCGTCCTCGACTTCTTCGAAGTCGGCGTCGACGACGTCCGATTCACCGGACGCGGATGCGCCGTTGGCGGGCTTGTCACCTCCCTCGCCGCTGTCGCCGGCCTCGGACGCCTCAGACTGGCTCGCCTGGTACATGGCTTCGCCGAGCTTCATCGCCGCTTGCGCCAGCGCCTCGCTCTTGGCCTTGATGGCGACGGCGTCGTCGCCCTCCGCGGTGGTCTTCAGTTCGGAGATCGCCGCCTCGATGGTCGATTTGTCGGCCTCGGAGATCTTGTCGCCGTGCTCCTTGAGCGTCTTCTCGGTGGAGTGGATCAGGGCCTCGGCCTGGTTCTTGGCCTCGACGAGTGCTTTTCGCTTCTTGTCCTCATCGGCGTGCTCCTCGGCGTCCTTGACCATCTTCTCGATGTCTTGGTCGGAAAGGCCGCCGGAGGCCTGGATGCGGATCTGCTGCTCCTTGCCGGTCGCCTTGTCCTTGGCCGAGACGTTGACGATGCCGTTGGCGTCGATGTCGAAGGCGACCTCGATCTGCGGCACGCCGCGCGGGGCGGAGGGAATGCCCACCAGGTCGAACTGGCCGAGCAGCTTGTTGTCGGTCGCCATCTCGCGCTCGCCCTGGAACACGCGGATGGTAACCGCGTTCTGATTGTCCTCGGCGGTCGAAAAGATCTGGCTCTTCTTGGTCGGGATCGTGGTGTTGCGGTCGATCAGGCGGGTGAACACGCCGCCCAGTGTCTCGATGCCGAGCGACAGCGGCGTCACGTCAAGCAGCAACACGTCCTTGACGTCGCCCTGTAGCACCCCGGCCTGGATCGCGGCACCCATGGCGACGACCTCGTCCGGGTTGACGCCCTTGTGCGGCTCCTTGCCGAAGAACCGCTTTACCGTCTCCTGGACCTTCGGCATGCGGGTCATGCCACCGACCAGGATTACCTCATGGATCTCGCCGGCCGAAAGCTCAGCGTCCTTCAGCGCCGACTTGCATGGGCCGACGGTCCTTTGCACCAGATCGTCGACCAGCGCCTCGAACTTGGCCCGCGTCAGCTTCATCGTCAGGTGCTTGGGGCCGGAGGCGTCGGCGGTGATGAAGGGCAGATTGATCTCGGTCTGTTGGCCCGAGGAAAGCTCGATCTTGGCCTTCTCCGCGGCCTCCTTGAGGCGCTGCAAGGCGAGCTTGTCGTTGCGCAGGTCGATGCCTTGCTCCTTCTTGAACTCGTCAGCGAGATAATTGACGAGCCGCATGTCGAAATCCTCGCCGCCGAGGAAGGTGTCGCCGTTAGTCGACTTGACCTCGAACACGCCGTCGCCGATCTCAAGGATCGAAATGTCGAATGTGCCGCCGCCAAGATCGTAGACGGCGATGGTTTTGCCTTCCCTCTTGTCGAGCCCGTAGGCGAGAGCGGCCGCCGTCGGCTCGTTGATGATGCGCAGTACCTCGAGGCCTGCGATCTTGCCGGCGTCCTTGGTCGCCTGGCGCTGGGCGTCGTTGAAATAGGCGGGCACGGTGATCACCGCCTTCTCGACCTTTTGACCGAGATAGGATTCGGCGGTCTCCTTCATCTTCTGCAGGATGAAAGCGGAAATCTGCGAAGGGGAATATTTGTCGCCATTGGCCGCGACCCAGGCGTCGCCATTGTCGGCGCGCACGATCTTGTAGGGGACGAGCTTCTTGTCCTTCTGGGTCATCGGGTCGTCATAGGTGCGCCCGATCAGCCGCTTGATGGCGAAGAACGTCTTTTCCGGATTGGTCACCGCCTGGCGCTTGGCCGGCTGGCCGACCAGCCGTTCGCCCTCGTCGGTGAAGGCGACCATGGAAGGAGTCGTGCGCGCGCCTTCCGCGTTCTCGATGACTTTCGGCGTCTTGCCGTCCATGACCGCGACACACGAGTTCGTCGTGCCGAGGTCGATGCCGATGACTTTGCTCATGTCCTCAAACCTCTGTTCATCTGGCGGACCGTCCGGGCCTTGTTCGCCAAGCACCCGGTCCACTTCACGTTAGAGAAATGGCGCCTGACCGGTCCCCAAGGGGCTTCGCGCCGGTTATTGCGCTCCGCGGCTTATATAAGAAAGTGGCTTTTCGCCCGCAAGTCGCGCGGGCAAGGTTCCCATGGCCGATCCCCGGGCGATTTTCCTGTGCCAGGAAACACAGAACCGCCGGCATGGTTAACAAAAGGTTTCGAAGACAAACGTCGTCGGGACTTTTCTAGCGCGCCGGCGTGATCCAGCCGATCACGGCGCCGCTTGCATCCTTGAGAATGGCGATGCGGCCGACGCCGGGGACCTCGAAGACCGGCCGCAGCACTTCGCCGCCGCCGGCCTTGATCTCGGTCACCCGGGCGTCGACGTCATCGACGGCGATATAGCTGAACCAGTGCGGCGGAACCCCTTCGAACCGATCGCCCTTCATCTCCATGATGCCGCCGACCGGCGTCTCGCCAACCATGGCGATCCAGTAGGTGCCGTTCTCCATCGGCATGCCCTGGAACGACCAGCCGATAGTCTTGCCGTAGAATTCCTTGGCCCCCTCCACATCGCGGGTCATCAGCTCGTTCCAGTAGAAATGTCCATGGTCGGCCATGGCCGCTCTCCCATGCGCAGCTTTTGGTGCGCCGATCATAGGCCGGTGGGCGGGGCCAAGAGAAATCAACAGCCCGAGAGCGCCATCAGGCGAACAACCGAACAGATAACAGGCTACGCCCCCTTGTCGGTGGCGGCGCCGGGTTTGTTGTCGTTTGCGTTCACACTGCCTTCGGCTGTCTCGGCCGCTTCGGCCGGCGCTTCGGCCTCGCTCGCCGTCGCGGCGGCCGGCTTCGGCCCGCCCTTGGAAACGCCGACCATCGCCGGACGCAGCACCCGTTCGCCGATAACGTAGCCGGCCTGGACCACCTCGACCACCGTGCCGCTTGCCACCTCTTCGTTCGGAACCTCGAACATGGCCTGGTGGAAATGCGGATCGAAGCGCTCGCCCTTGGGGTCGATGCGCCTGACCTGGTGCTTTTCCAGCATGTTCTGAAGCTCCCGCTCAGTCATCTCGACGCCTTCGTGCAGAGCCGCCAGCGCCGGGTCTGCGGCCGCCCGCTCGGCCCGAGGGACGGCCTCGATGGCGCGGCGCAGATTGTCGCCGACGGCGAGCACGTCGCGGGCGAAATTGGCGATCGCATAGGCGCGCGCCTCGCGGACCTCGCGCGCCGTGCGCTGGCGGAGATTCTCCATCTCGGCGAGCGCCCGCAGATGCTGATCCTTGAGCTTGTCGTTTTCCGCCTGAAGTGCGGCGAGCGCATCTTCGGCAGCCGCTTCCTCGGCAGCTTCCGCGCCGCCGGCCCACGGCGTCTCGTCGCTCATGGCTTTCGCCTCGGCCGCGCCGCTCTCCTCTTTCGGGGCGGCCTGGGCGTCCGGCTGATCCTCTGCCGGCGTGTCGGGGTGTTTCTTGTCGCTGTCGTCCATGATCATCCCGTCATGCGAAACTGGCATCTCTACGTGCCCTCGCATATCGGCGCTTGGGGGGTGAAATCAAGTCAGCAATCGGCTGACCAGCTTGGCGGTATAGTCGACGACGGGCACGATACGCGCGTAATTGAGCCTTGTCGGGCCGATGACGCCGAGCACGCCGACCACCATCTGATTGTCATTGCGGTACGGCGCCATGATCAGCGAAGAGCCGGACAGTGAGAACAGCTTGTTCTCCGAGCCGATGAAGATGCGCACCCCTTCGGCGTCCTCGGCAAGCCCGAGAAGCTGGATCAGCTCGCTCTTCTTCTCCAGATCGTCGAACAACAGGCGGATGCGCTCGATATCCTCGATCGCATTGAGGTCTTCGAGCAGATTCGCCTGGCCGCGCACGATCAGCGTCTTGGATTCGCCGTCCGACAGCCCCGCCCAGCTTGCAAGACCGGCTTCCACGATCTCGCGAGTCAGCGCGTCGACTTCCCCCTTCTGCAGCGCGTGCTCTTCCTCGATCATCGCCTTGACCTCGGCGATGGTGCGGCCGCGGATCTGCGCACTCAGATAGTTGGAAGCTTCGGTCAGGGCGGCCGCCGGCATGCCCCGCGGAAGGTCGATGACGCGGTTCTCGACGTCGCTGTCCTCGCCGACCAGTACCACCAGCGCGCGCGTCGCCTCCAGGCGCACGAACTCCACATGACGCAGCCGCTTGTCGCGCTTTGACGCCAGCACAATCCCCGCCCCCCGGCTCAGGCCCGACAACAGGCTGGACGCCTCTTCGAGAAGGTCCGCCGCGCCGCCGGAACGCACGCTGCCGGCCACCGTCGCTTCGATCTCCGCTTGCTCCTGTTCGGTAAGATTGCCGATCTCGAGGCAGGCATCGACGAAGAAGCGCAAACCGAGCTCCGTCGGCAGCCGCCCAGCGGACGTGTGCGGCGCGTAGATGAGCCCGAGATCCTCCAGATCGGCCATGACGTTGCGCACCGAGGCCGGCGACAATGCCACCGGCAGCTGGCGGCTGACATTGCGCGAGCCGACCGGCTCGCCGGAGTTAAGATAGGTTTCGACGATGCGCCGGAAAATCTCGCGCGAGCGCTCGTTGAGATCGGTGAAACCGGACTGGGTCGGGGCCATGGTTACGCTGTTGGGCCGATGGCGGTCGCTGTTTCCGTCAAAACCGGATCGTGCTCTAGAGCCGCAATTTAGGAACGCCCGCCATTAGCGTCAACCAAGGTGGTTGAGGTGGAAACCGCACTGCTCCCGGGAAAAGCCTTTGCCGCTCGCACGGCGGGGGGCTAGATAAGCTCGATATTCGCAAACCGGAGCCAGAATGCGCCCTTCTAAACGAGCCGCCGACGAACTGCGCCCGATCACGCTCGAACGCGGCTATTCGCGCCACGCCGAGGGCTCCTGCCTGATCCGCTGCGGCGAGACCCATGTGCTATGCACCGCAAGTCTCGAGGAGCGCGTTCCGCCGTGGCTGCGCGGCCAGGCACGCGGCTGGGTGACGGCGGAGTATGGCATGCTGCCGCGCGCTACCACCGAGCGAACAAGGCGCGAGGCCAAGGCCGGGCAGAGCGGCCGCACCCAGGAGATTCAGCGGCTGATCGGCCGCTCGTTGCGCGTCATTGTCGATCTCGAAGCGCTCGGCGAACGCCAGATCCTCGTCGATTGCGACGTCATCCAGGCCGACGGCGGTACCCGCACCGCTTCGATCACCGGCGCCTGGGTGGCGCTGCGCGACTGCGTCAACTGGATGATGGCGCGCGACATGCTGGCCCAAGATCCGATCAAGGACCATGTCGCCGCGGTCTCCTGCGGTCTCTTCAACGGCGTTCCGATCCTCGATCTCGACTATGTCGAAGACGAAGCCGTCTCCACCGACGCCAATTTCGTCGTCACCGGCGCCGGCGGCATCGTCGAGATACAGGCAACCGCCGAGAGCGAAACCTTCTCCCAAGAGATGTTTCTGCAAATGCTCGACCTCGCCCGCAAGGGCATCGCGCGGCTGGTCGATCTGCAGAAATTGGCGGTGACCTAAGGCGGGAACCGCTGTAGCTGGGTCTGACGGGAAATGCGTGCGCTGAAGGAAGGCAAGCTCGTGGTCGCCAGCCACAATCAGGGCAAGGTGCGCGAAATGCGCGATCTGCTGGCCCCTTTCGCCGTTGAGACGATCGCCGCAGACGACCTTTCGCTCGCCGAACCGACGGAGGCCGGCGATACGTTTGCAGCCAATGCGCGGCTCAAGGCGATGGCTGCGGCGAAAGAGAGCGGCCTGCCGGCGGTCGCCGACGATTCCGGTCTTGTGGTCGACGCGCTCGGCGGCGCGCCAGGCATCTATTCGGCGCGCTGGGCAGGACCGAAAAGAGATTTCTCAAAGGCCATGGAGGGGGTGGAGCTGGAGCTTCGGGCGCAGGCGGCAAGCGGCAAGACTTCGCGTCGGGCCCGCTTCGTCTGCGCCTTGTGCCTCGCTTGGCCCGATGGCCATGCGGAGGCTTTCGAGGGCGAGGTCGAAGGCGCCCTGATCTGGCCGCCGCGCGGCGACAAGGGGTTCGGCTACGACCCGATGTTCGTTGCGGACGGTCAAACGGAGACCTTTGGCGAGATGGAGCCCGCCCGCAAGCACGCAATGTCTCACCGCGCCCGTGCGTTCAAGAAGCTGATCGATGGCTGCCTCGGCAAGACCTGATGCCGCGCCCGCGACGCGGGAGAAAGACGCGATTGCGGTCTATGTGCACTGGCCATTCTGTGCCGCCAAGTGTCCCTATTGCGATTTCAATTCCCATGTCCGCCACGGCGGCGTCGACCAAACGCGGTTTGCGCGCGCCTACCGCGCCGAGTTGCGCCATATGGCCGGGCGCACGGCCGGCCGCACGGTCACAAGCATCTTTTTCGGCGGTGGAACGC
Source organism: Hyphomicrobiales bacterium (assembly GCA_030688605.1). Classification (NCBI taxonomy): domain Bacteria; kingdom Pseudomonadati; phylum Pseudomonadota; class Alphaproteobacteria; order Hyphomicrobiales; species Hyphomicrobiales bacterium. The sequence continues at coordinate 39,569 of JAUYJB010000069.1, read as the reverse complement.
CGTCGCTGATGGCGGCTGAGACCGTTGCCGCAATCATCGACGAGATCGCGGCGCTGTGGCCACTGGAAAGCGACGCCGAGGTCACGCTGGAGGCCAACCCGACCAGCGTCGAGGCGGAGCGGTTCAAGGGCTATCGCGCAGCCGGGGTCAACCGCCTTTCCCTCGGCGTGCAGGCGCTGAACGACGCCGACCTGAAGGCGCTGGGGCGGCTTCACGGCGCGGACGAAGCCATCGCCGCCTTCGACATGGCACGCGCCACCTTCCCGCGTGTCTCCTTCGACCTCATCTATGGCCGTCCCGCACAGGGGGTGGGCCAATGGGCTGAGGAGCTTTCCCGCGCGCTCACGCTCGCCGCCGACCATCTCTCGGCCTACCAGCTCACCATCGAGGAGGGCACGCCGTTCTTCGACCTCGCTGCCCGTGGCAGGCTCGAAACGCCCGGCGAGGATCAGGCCCGCGCGCTCTACGATGTCACCCAGGAGCTGTGCGAAAAAGCCGGCCTGCCGGCCTACGAGATCTCCAATCACGCCGTGCCGGGCGGCGAATCGCGGCACAATCTCGTCTATTGGCGCGGCGGCGAATATGTCGGCATCGGCGCCGGCGCACATGGCCGCATCGTCGAGGATGGCCGCCGCCTTGCCACCGAGACCCTCAAAAGGCCTGAAACTTGGCTCGGTCAGGTCGAAAGGCTCGGCCACGGTCTCCTCTCCGACGACGTGCTGAGCCCGCACGAGGCGGCATGGGAATATCTGATCATGGGACTGCGCCTTCGCGATGGGCTCTCGCTTTCCCGCTATGGGGAGATCTGCGGCGCGCGGTTGCCCGAGGAGCGGATAAACGTGCTCGCCGAACTTGGCCTTGTCGAGCAGCCGACCCGGGACCGTCTGCAGGCGAGCAGAAGCGGCCGGCCGCTGCTCAACAGCGTCATCCGTGCCCTGACGGATTAGGGGCTAGACCGAAATCCGCCGCATCTGAATCGGATTTCGGTCCTGTCTACTTGGTTGAGCATGTTTTTCTCGCAAGACCGGTTCCCACTTTTGCGGAACATGCTCTAGAAGCTTCGCGCGGCGAAGCTCTTCGGCGCCGCACGGATCACTCTGCCGCCGCCCGGCTGAACTTCGAGGATGGCGAGCCCGCGCTGGTTCAGGCCGTTGGCCTGAAAGCGGAAGATACCGTCGACGCCGGAAAAGCCGTTCGGGTCGGTGAGCGTGTCGGCGGTGTAACGCTGGCCCGGCTGCTGGCGGGCGAGCGCCGCGGCAAGGCTCACCGCGTCATAGGCAAGGGTTGCGATGCGCGGCGGCGGGGTGCCGTAATTGGTCTCGTAGCGGCTGGCAAAAGCGCGCCAGCCGGCCGGGTCGGGCGCCGCGTACCAGCCCCCGACCAGCGCTTGTTCGGTGCCGATCTTCGGATCGTCCCATTGCCCCGAGCCGAGAAACTTGATCTTGTTCGGATCGACGCCGTTGGTGGTCAGAACCGGCGCCAGGGACGGCAAGGCCGCTGGCCCATCCGGCATCAGAATGGCCGAGACCGTAGGCCGCGGGCCGCTGGTGGCCGCGGCGATGCGCGTCGCCGCCGCAACCATGGACTGGCTATCGGATGCGTATTTTTCGACCGCCCCGACCTGGGCGCGATATTGCGCGGCCGCCTGGTGCAGCACGCCTTCGGCGAGGGTGCCATAGGCATCCTCCGGCAGCAGGGCGGCGAAGGACGTCTGACCCTGGCCAGCCGCGTATTCGACGATCTGGGCGATGTCGTCATTGGGCAGGAAGCTCAACAGATAGACGCCCCGGCCGGCGACATTGGAATCGGTAGAAAAGGCGATGACCGGAATATTGGCATCGCGTGCCACGGTGCCGGCGGCGGCGACGGACTGGGCGAACAGTGGGCCGACGATCAGCTCCGCGCCCTCGGCGATCGCCTGCTGCGCCGCCGCCGTGGCGCCGGCCGCCGTGCCTTGCGTATCCTTGGGAATGAGAACGATGTCCGGATTGTTGAACTCGAACAAGGCAAGCTCGGCGGCCTGCTTGAGCGCCCTCGCCGTGCTGCCGGCATTTCCGGCCGCCGACATGGGCAGAAGCAGCGCCACCTTCACCGAGCCGGAGCCGATGGCGTCGAATGTCTGCGCCGACCGCGGTTCGTCGAGCGCGCCGAAGCCGCTGCTCATGAGATCGCCGCCGGAGCATCCCGACAGCAGAATGCCGACCGACAAGGCCACAAATTGCAGCGCCGCCCCCGCCAGCCGTGCGCGAGCCGTGCCGCCGGCCGCTACAGAGCTGGGCTGTCGCATGCTATGGCTCCCTTGTCTGCCCATGACCCGGTCTCTTCCGGTGCCTCGGCTGCAAGGCTAGGATCGGACGTGGTCGCTGCGGCAATGGCCGCACATTGTCCCCCCAACGGCCATGAGGCCTATGGGTAGACCAGGGAGATCGCGCTTGCCAAGAAGAATCGACCCGGCGACCGGAAGCGCGGGCGCGACCGCTCCGCTCCGAGGCATGCTGATCGAGGGCCGGCGCATCGCGGTCATGGCGCCCGACCCGGGTCTTTATGTGGTGGCGACGCCGATCGGCAATCTTGGCGATGTCACCTTGAGGGCGCTGAGGATTCTTGCCGGCGTCGACCGCATCGCTTGCGAGGATACCCGCATCACCCGCCGGCTCACTGCCCACTACGGCATTGAGACGCGGCTTGTCGCCTATCACGACCACAATGCCGACAGAGTCCGGCCGATGCTGCTTGCCCGCCTTGCCCGCGGCGAGAGTCTGGCGCTCGTCAGCGACGCCGGCACCCCGCTCGTCTCCGACCCCGGCTTTCGCCTCGTCGCCGAAGCCATCGCGCAAGGTCACGCGCTCACCGTCTGTCCCGGGCCGACCGCGGCGATCAGCGCCCTCATCCTTTCCGGCCTGCCCAGCGACCGCTTCTTTTTCGAAGGCTTTCTGCCGGCGAAGCGCGACGCGCGGCGCAAGCGGATCGCCACCCTGAAGGACGTTCCGGCAACGCTCCTATTCTTCGAGTCGCCCCGGCGGCTGGCGGCAAGCCTTGGCGATCTTGCCTCGGTGCTCGGTCCACGTCAGGCGGCCGTCGCGCGCGAAATGACCAAGCGTTTCGAGGAGACAAGACGCGCGCCGCTCGATGAGCTCGCCGCGGCCTATGCCGCCGCGCCGCCGCCCAAGGGCGAGATCGTCGTCGTCGTCGCGCCCCCCGGGGCGGCGACGACGCCGGATGAGGCCGATATCGACGCGCTGCTCGGCAATCTGCTCGCCACCTTGTCGGTGCGTGACGCGGCAACTGTTGCGGCCGAGCGCACCGGCCTTGCCCGCAAGAGCCTCTATGCCCGCGCGCTCAGGCTTGCCGGCGCACAGGGCGCGCGGCGATGAGCGGTCGCCGTGTGTCGTCCACGGCCCGGCGCCGCTCCTATCGCCGCGGCCTTACTGCGGAGACGCTGGCCGCGGCGCTGCTGCGGCTCAAGGGCTACCGTATCCTTGCCAGGCGCTTTCGCGTGCGCCTCGGCGAGATCGACATGATCGCCCGTCGCGGCGCGCATTTCGCATTCGTCGAGGTCAAGGCGCGGCCCGACGCCGGCGAAGTGTTGACCGCGCGCCAGCGCGCGCGCATTCATCGCGCGGCCGAGGCCTGGCTCGCCGCCGCAAGGCTGCGCGGCGCCCTGCCGGAGGAGTTCAGTGCCAGCTTCGATCTCGTTCTGGTCAGACCGTGGCGCTGGCCGCAACATGTGCCGCGGGCATTTGGCGACGGCCTGTGATAGAAATCGGTCGCGTTATCCCCGGCAGTCATCTCGATGAGGAGCAGCCCGCGACCATGAGCCTGCGTATCGCCGTGCAGATGGATCCCATCGAGCGCATCGACATCGCGGGCGATTCGACCTTTGCGCTGATGCTCGAGGCGCAGCGGCGCGGTCATGACATGCTCTATTACACGCCGGACACACTCACCATGCGCGACGGCGAGGTCTCGGCCCGCGTCCATGGCGTCGAGGTGCGCAACGAGAAGGGCAACCATTTCACCCTTTCCGAGCCGCGGTCTCTGGGGCTGAAAGAGCTGGACGTCGTGCTGTTGCGCCAGGACCCGCCCTTCGACATGGGCTACATCACCACCACCCATTTTCTGGAGCGCATCCACCCGAAAACCCTGGTCGTCAACGATCCCGTCCATGTCCGCAACGCGCCGGAAAAGCTGTTCGTCAACGATTTTCCCGACCTCATGCCGGCGACCCTGATCACCCGCGACCCGGCGGCGATCCGCGCCTTCCGCGAGGAGCACGAGGACATCATCCTCAAGCCGCTTTACGGCAATGGCGGGGCAGCCGTGTTCCGCGCCCGCCGCGACGACCCGAATTTCAACGCCCTCTTGGAAATGTTCGAGCAGGTCTTCAAGGAGCCCTTCGTGGTGCAGCAATATCTCACCGACGCGCGCAAGGGCGACAAGCGCATCATCCTCGTCGACGGGGAGCCGGCCGGCATCATCAACCGCGTTCCGGCGGAATACGAGACCCGCGCCAACCTGCATATCGGCGGCCGCCCCGAGGCGATCGAGATGAGCGCGCGTGACCGCGAGATCTGCGCCCGCATCGGGCCGGAGCTCAAACGCCGCGGACTGGTTTTCGTCGGCATCGACGTCATCGGCGACTTTCTGACCGAGATCAACGTCACCTCACCGACCGGCATACGCGAGATACAGCGCTTCGGCGGCGCCGACATCGCGGCGATGATCTGGGACGCCATCGAGAAGAAGCGGGGCTGAGTGGCTCAGCCCGCCGCCGGGGTGATCTGGGCGTAGAGGCGGCTCAGCGTGTCCGAGATCCAGTCGCTGGTCTTGCCGAGTCCGCCGAAGGGGAAGAAGTGGAGGCCCACGACCCGCGCGTCGGGGCGTTCGGTGAGCCCCGCCGCGAGCTCGCGCAGCACCTCCTCGGGGCCTGCTTCGCTGATCAGCCGGCCGATCGTCTTGGTTCGGGTCTGGATCGCGCGAAGCGAGTCTCCGACCCCGCAGCGCAGCGCATAGCGCAACAGCGTCGTCGCCGTTGCCGGCCCCGCCACCCCGATGCGAATCGGAACGGCGATGCCGAGCCGGGAAAGCGAGGCGAGCCAGGCGAGGATGGGCTCTCCCTCGAAGCAAAATTGGGTGACCAGATAGGTCTCAAGGCCACTCTCTGCCGCAAAGGCGATCTTGGCGAGGAGGGCATCCTCCAATACCGCCCGGGCCACGACCGGATGCCCTTCCGGGTGGCCGGCAAGACCGACCCGGCCTATTCCGTGATGCTGAAGCTGCCCGCTCTTCAACAGATCGATGGCAGCGGCAAACGGACCGCGCGGCGGGTCGACATCGCCGCCGATGACCAGCGCCTGCCTGACGCCCGCATCTCCGGCCAGGCGGGCGATGAAATCGACAAGTTCCGTAGGCCGGGCGAAGCTGCGGGCCGGAAGGTGGGGCACCGGGTTGAAGCCGGTGCGGGCGAGCGCGACGGCGGTGGCGAGCGCGTCGCGGTAATCGGCCGATGGCGGAAAGGAGATGTAGACGTCGGTGCCGGGGTCGAACAGTTCGCGCAGCTCATGGACCCCGTCGCGCTGGCGCGCCGGGACCTCGACGGAGGCTGCGTGAAGCAGTCTGATCAGTCTGCGTTGAAAGCTGCGGCCTGCTTCACCCGACATGCTTACCTCCGAGGTGGCCCCCGCCTCTTTCCGATCCCGGCTTCATTTGCGGCGTCGCGAGATCACGAAGGATTCGTCGAAGAACCAGAGCCCGCCGTGCTCATGCAGCACCTCGGCAGTGGCCTCGATATAGCGGGCGTCCCTGACCGCATCGTTCAGCCGCTCGTCCTCGATCTGGGCGACATAGATGGCGGCGTTCCAGGCGGCGAACAGGGTCGAGGTGCCGATCGCGCCGGAGACCTCGCTGGGCAGCGTGTGCATGTCGTAGCGGAAGATCGAGCGGCTGTCGGAATAGGCATTGAAGTTCAGATCGCGCTTGTCGGTGCCGAGATCCTCCTTCACCGCCTTGAGAATGTCATGGCGGCTGCAGCGATAAGGATCTTCATCCGGCCATACGCGCTGGACGATCTCCAGCCCCGGATCGTCGCCGTGGGAATGGATCGCGATCACCCGGCCTCCCGGCCCGAGCGCGCGGGCGAGCGGCGAGACGACCCGCGTGGCCTTGAACTCGGGCGAAGCGCGCAGCCGATAGGGCTGCGAGGCGATGATCAGGTCAAAGTCGGCGATCGCGGTGCCGGGCCGCGGAACGATCGGATCGAGCAGAAACCGGTGGTCCTCGCGATAGAGCACCAGAACGACCGGGCGCTCATAGACGGGGTTTCCGGTCTTTTCGCTGATCCTGACGTTCCAGTTCTCGGCCAGGAACGGCCGCAGGTCGTTGATCTGTTCCTCGAAGCCGTGCGCCGAGTTGCCGGTCAGCGCGACCTCGCGCCACACCATGCTGTTGGCCGCCGCCGGCGACTTGACGCGCAGCCAGGGCGCCTCGGAGTAGAACAGGTTGGTCAGCACGATGACCGAGGCGGGATGCTCGTAGAGCCGGTCGGGCAGCTTGTCGAGGGTCAGGCGGATGTCCTCAAGGCTGATCTCCTTGCCGACGGCGTAAAACGGCATGGTGGGAAAACGCGCATGCATGGAGCGCATGACGCGCGCCAGCACCGAGCCGTCGCCCATGCCGGCGTCGAACAGACGCACCGCCGGCGGGCGCGGGTAGATGTTCGCCAGCTCCAGCGAGACCCTGTTGCCGATTACCGATTTCTCGCTGCATGTATTGACGAACAGCAGATATTTCTGGCGGTTGTCGAAAAAGCGGAAATTCCGCTTGGAATCCTGTGGCGGGACGGTCCGCGGGGCGGCATCCGCCGGCATGCTCGCCACAGCGATCCGCGCCCTGGGCACGCCGCCCCTCAGGAGCGAATCCCGGGCTGGGAAACCGTCTGCGGGGTGCTCGGCGATGAAATCGCGAACCCGGTCGAGGGTCTGCATGGTGATGCGCCCGCCGTTGCGGATCCGCGACATGAATTTGCCGTCATTGACGGCGAGCCGCCCGAAGGTCGATTCCGCAAGCCCCGCCTCGCGGCAATAGGCGCCGATTTCGCCCAGGAATTCGTCGGTGTTCATGAGAACCATCTTCCTTTCGCCGCCGCGGCCGGGAGGCACCCATCCCCGGAAGCGCACCGCAGCCCCAGCCACGCCCCGGCGGATTTAAAGCCGGTCCCACGCTAGCCCACAACCATAAAAGTTCCCACACCGAAAGTGGGATAATGAGTGGGATGCAATGGGCACGGTTGGAGTGCGAGACCGGGTCGCCAGCCCGGCCCGGTCTCCGCTTCGTGATGGCGCGCCGGGATGGTAGAGAAGAAGAGCGCGGCCCGGCGGCCGGCCGATGCGGCGGCGGGCTTGAGAGGGATTGCACGGGAAAGGGTCGATGAGATGAGCGGTTCGGTCCACTGGGTCAGGGAAGGGGACATCAAGGAAGGCAAGCTGGATGCCTTCAAGGAGTTGATGGCCGAAATGGTAGAGGCCGCGCGCGCTGAAGAGCCGGACACGTTGAATTATGAGTGGTTCCTCAGCGATGATGGACAGCGCTGCCAAATCTCCGAGCGCTACAAGGACTCCGCGGCGGCGATGGCACATTTGGCGTCGTTCGGACGCCGCTTCGCGGAGCGCTTCATGGCCGTGCTGACGCCGACCCGCATGGTCGTCTTTGGCGACCCCGACGACGCGGTTCGCGGCGCACTGAGCGGTTTCGACCCGGCATACTATACCTTGATCGGCGGCTTCGCCCGTTAGCTTGGCGCAAGGGCTCGTCCCAGAAGCGGGTGCTAATGTTCTCATTATGTTCTTGCCAGGCGGTGGTGATGCACGCTACACTGCCGCCATCGAATCCACCGGGTGCTGATAAAGGCGGATAGGAGGCTTCTAGGGGGGACGGTCTCATGGTTTCCCGCGTCACGACGGTTGCTTTTGAGGGAATCGAGGTCCGCGCCGTCGATGTGCAGGTGCAGATTTCCCCGGGCCTGCCCGTCTTCACCATTGTCGGACTCGCCGACAAGGCGGTTGCGGAAAGCCGCGAGCGGGTGCGCGCGGCCTTAAGCGCGGTCGGCCTCGCTCTGCCGCCCAAGCGCATCACCGTCAATCTGGCGCCTGCCGACCTGCCCAAGGAGGGGAGCCACTATGATCTGCCGATCGCGCTTGCCCTGATGGCAGCGATCGGGGCCGTGCCGGATGATGCGCTGGAAGGCTTCGTGGTGCTCGGCGAATTGGCGCTTGACGGCTCGGTATCGCCGGTTGCCGGCGTCCTGCCGGCGGCAATCGGCGCCAATGCGCTCGACCAGGGCCTGATCTGCCCCATGGCCTGCGGGCCGGAAGCCGCCTGGGCAAGCGGCGACATGGACGTTTTGGCGCCGCGCAGTCTGGTCGCACTTGTCAACCATTTCAGTGGCGCCCAAGTTCTCTCAAGACCCGAACCGGGGGTCCGCGACCAGCCCGAGCCGCTCCCCGACCTTGCCGATATCAAGGGCCAGGAAGGCGCCAAACGGGCGCTCGAGGTTGCAGCCGCCGGCGGCCACAACCTTATCATGGTCGGCCCGCCCGGCGCCGGAAAGTCGATGCTGGCCAGTCGGCTGCCCTCGATCCTGCCGCCGCTGGAGCCGGCCGAGATGCTGCAGGTGAGCATGGTCCACTCGGTCGCGGGGCTGCTCGCCGACGGCAAGATGTCGCGCCGCCGCCCGTTCCGCAGCCCGCATCATTCCGCCAGCATGGCGGCGCTGGTCGGCGGCGGCGCAAGGGCACGGCCGGGCGAGGTTTCGCTCGCCCATCTCGGCGTGCTGTTCCTCGACGAGCTGCCCGAATTCGCCCCGCAGGTGCTGGACTCCTTGCGTCAACCGCTGGAGACTGGCGAAGTGGTCATCGCGCGCGCCAACCACCGCGTCACCTATCCCTCGCGCATCCAGCTCATTGCCGCGATGAACCCCTGCCGATGCGGCATGGCTGGCGAGCCCGGCTATACCTGCCGGCGGGGCCCGCGCTGCGCGGCCGACTACCAGGCGCGCATCTCTGGCCCGCTGCTCGACCGCATCGACATGCAGATCGAGGTGCCGGCGGTGTCGGCGGCCGATCTGGTGCTGCCGCCGCCGGCCGAAGGCAGTGCCGAGGTCACTGCCCGGGTCGCCCTTGCCCGCACCGTGCAGAGGGAACGCTTCGCGGCCGCGGGGCTCACCGACATCCGCACCAATTCCCAATGCGACCCCAGGATTCTCGAGGAGATCGCGATGCCGGGCGCGGCCGGCCTTTCGCTGCTGCGCGAGGCGGCGAACGCCATGCGACTGAGCGCGCGCGGCTATCACCGCGTGTTGCGCATCGCCCGCACGCTGGCCGATCTCGACGGCGCCAACGAGGTCGCCCGCCCGCACATCGCCGAGGCGCTGAGCTATCGCGGCACCGTGGGGGCGCTCTCCGCCGCTGCCTGATTGCCGCCGCAAAACGTCAATACTTTCGCAACATACATATGGTCTAAGCTCGCTTTACGCGCGCGGATTCGACCGCCCGCGGCGAGTTCAATTGATCAAGCGTATGCGTATCGATCACCAGTCCATTTGTCTGTTCAACTATATCGGCGCGTCCGGCCCTGCCGCCGAATCCGGCAGAAGCGACCTCGGACCGCCGCGACCCGCGTCTCCCGAAAAACGCCCAAACGCCGGTCCGCCGCAACTGTCCTGGCTGTACGCGGCCGTCTTTATCGCGCTTGTTGTCGCGACCGTTCTTGCCGTTTCGCGTCAGTCCCTGGCGCTTGCCGTTTCCGCCGGGGCCCTGAGCGCGGTGGTATTCGCGGCCAAAAGGCGCAAGGGCGGCGCGGCCAAAGACGGCCAGGACGATCAGCTCGCAAAGCTGCGGACGGAGAAGGAGCGCCTCGAGGATCTCGCCTGGGGCTTGCGCGAAAGCGAGGCGCGCTACCGCGACCTGATTGACGCTCAGGGCGACCTCATAATGCGCCGCGATACTGCCGGCCAGGTGACATTTGCCAACGACGCCGCCTGCCGTGCTTTCAATGTCGGGCGCGAGGATCTGATCGGCTCGCGATTCCGCCCGCGGATCGTTGAGATGGGCGAGGGCCCTTCGATTCCCTGGAGCGAGGAGCCGGTGCCGCGCGCCGCTGCCTACGACCAGAAGATCGAGACCGTCGCCGGAGAGCGTTGGTTCTCATGGGAGGATTTCGCCGTGCGGGGCGAAGATGGCGCGATCATCGAGGTGCAAAGCGTCGGCCGCGACATCACCGCGCGTAAGAACTCCGAGGCGGCGTTGGCAGTGGCACGTGACGCGGCAGAAGCCGCGAGCCGGGCGAAATCGCGGTTCCTGGCGGCGATGAGCCATGAGATCCGCACGCCGATGAACGGCATCCTCGGCATGACCGGGCTGCTGCTGGACACAAGCCTGACTGCGGAGCAGCGTTCGTATGCGCACGCCGTCAAGGATTCGGCCGGTCAGCTTCTTTCGCTGATCGACGACATTCTCGACTTCTCCAAGATCGAAGCCGACCGCCTGACGTTGGAACCGACTCCCTTCGACCTGTTCGATCTGGTTCAGGGCGTCGTCGAGTTGCTCGCTCCGCGCGCCCACGCCAAGCGCATCGAGATCGCCTGCTCGATTGCATCGGACGTGCCACGCTGGCTCGTCGGCGACGAGGCGCGTATCCGACAGGTGCTGCTAAATCTCGCCAGCAACGGCGTCAAGTTCACCGACGCCGGCGGCGTTGCCATTGACGTGGCGCTTGCCGCTGCCGGCGATCCCGGCGCCGAAGTCAGGCTGCGCTTTGAGGTCGTGGATACCGGCGTCGGCATCCCCGCGCACCAGCTCGAAAACGCGTTCAACGAGTTTGAGCAAGTGGACCGGTCGCCGGCGCGCCGCCATGGCGGCACTGGCCTCGGCCTTGCGATCTCGCGCCGGCTTGTCGGTCTGATGGGCGGCGACATTTCGGTTTCCAGCACGCCGCTCGTAGGCAGCACTTTTTCGTTCGAGATCGACCTACCGAGCGCAAACGGCACCGCGGCCGCCGAAATCCCCGACCTGTCGGGCCATGCCATAGCGATTGTTTCCCAGTCGGCAATCGATGCGCCAAGGATCGGCGATCTCATAGCCAATGCAAGCGCCGCTGTCGAAATCTTGACCGATGTGGAGGCCGTCTCAGGCTGGCTTGACCGCACCGGCCAGAATTGGGCGCAGCGTACGCTCATGTGCGACCGCACGCTGGCCGAGACGCTGGCGCGGAAAATCGCGAATCCGTCCGGTGCCGGCGAGCCGGTGCTCGGCGCTCTCCGCCGCATCGTTCTATTGTCCGCAAGCGAGCGCCACGACCTTGCAGCGCTGAAGGAGCTCGGCTTTGATGCCTATCTGATCAAACCGGTGCGCCGGCGCTCTCTGTTTGCCCAGATTCTCGGCCAGGATACCTTGTCCGACACGGCGCGTCCCCCGGGGATGGATGAGCCGGCGGAAGCGCCGGCACTGCTGCGGCCGCTGCGGATCCTGCTCGCCGAAGACAATGAAATTAATGCCCGCCTCGCCATTGCGCTCATCGAGCGTATGGGCCATGAGGTCGTCCGCGTGCCGAACGGCCTTGCCGCGCTTCGCGAACTGTCCCATTCCGCCGAGGACGGCACCGCCGCCTTTGACCTGGTGCTGATGGACGTGCATATGCCGGAGATGGACGGCATGGCCGCGACCCGGCGCATTCGAGCACTGGCGCACGGCGATGCCGGGCAGGGTCCGGGCGCGATTCCGATCGTGGCGTTGACCGCCAATGCCTTCAGAGAAGACCGTGAAGCGTGCTTCGAAGCCGGCATGGACGATTACCTTCCGAAGCCGGTTACCGCCGCCGATTTGAATACGGTCTTGGCGCGATGGTCGACCCAGCGTTCGCGCGCGTCGGGCTCGGCCCTGGCGTAGAGCAAGCCCGGGGAAACTGAGACCATTTAACCGGGGAATGCTCTTTCCGGCCCATTGCGCGGCTGCCGCTGGCTCTGTCATAATACCGGCACAAAAGATTTGTCTGATCCGGTGGACCTGAGGATCTGGCTTGATTGGGGCCAGATTCAAGGCCGCGATTGACGGCCGGCCGGCGCGCGAAGCCGATGCACGGCAAGTTGGGGCAGAGTTGGCAAGTCGAGGAGACGTCGCGCCACGAAGCAGGTCTGCTGAGGGGGAGGCACGGGCCGGATGAAGCTCGATACGGGTCCATTCGCGCGCAAAGCGAAGGCCAAGGGCATAGGCGCACCCGGCCGGCGCATGTTCCGCCGGACGCGGCCGGCTCCGACCATGCGCTGGCGCCGTGGACCGGCGCCACCGGGAACGAGCTTCGCTCGCGTCAATTCGCTTGAGGCACGTTTGGCACGCACGCCACTTGAGGTGCGCTACGCCCAGAAGTTGCGCTATCACGTCTTTTACGAAGAGATGTCGGCAGTCCCCAGCGCCAAGGCGCGCCTGGCCAGGCGCGACGCTGATCCGTTCGATGCATTCTGCGACCATCTGCTGGTGCTCGACCATGCCGTTATTCAGACGCGCAAGCTTGCCCGCTGGCGGCGCAATCCGCGCGTCGTCGGCACCTACCGCCTGTTGCGCCAGAATGTCGCTGCCCGCCACGGCGGCTTCTACACCCAGAGCGAATACGACATCGCGCCGCTTATCGCCGCGCATCGCGACCTGCGGTTTCTCGAGCTCGGCCGCTCCTGCGTCTTGCAGCCCTACCGTAACCGGCCCACCGTCGAGCTGCTCTGGCAGGCCATTTGGTCCTATGCGAAGCGGCACAGTATCGACGTCATGATAGGGTGTGCGAGCCTGACTGGAACCGATCCAGCGGAACTGGCCCTGCCGTTAAGTTTCCTGCACCATTTCGCTCGGGCGCCGGCGGAATGGCGGGCCCGCGCGCAGCCCTCGCGCCATATCGACATGAACCTGATGGCCAAGGACGAAGTCGACCCGAAAGCGGCCCTGCGTGCTCTGCCGCCGCTGATCAGGGGCTATCTCAGGCTTGGCGCCTATATCGGCGATGGCGCGGTCATCGACCACCAATTCGGGACGACGGATGTGCTCATCATTCTGCCAGTACCGGCGATCGACAAACGCTACGCCACCCATTTCGCCAATTACGACAGGGCCTTTGCGCTGAGCTAGACCAGCGCCGCGAATGCGCACGGACCGGTTCTCCCTGCAATGATGCGGTCGGTCGACAAGGCGGGGTGGGGTTTTTGAGCCTGGCGACGCGGCCGCGCCCGCCCGACGGCCTCGGTCTGGACCGGAAACTGCCTTGGCAATTGTTGATTGGCCGTAGTGCCTTGGCCTGATAGACAAGGAGCCGGACAATGAACAGTGCGCCCGCCATTGGACCGGCTTCGGCGGTGGCGGGGCCCTTGGGTTTCGGGCAAGGCGCAAGATTATGGTGAGGAAAATCGGACATTTCATCGGCGGAAGGCCCGTCGCCGTCAAGACCGGACGGTTCGGAGACGTCTTCGACCCGACCAGCGGCGAGGTGCAGGCGCAGGTGGCGCTCGGCTCGGCCGCCGAGGTGCGGGCCGCGGTCGACGACGCGGCCGCCGCGCAGCCGGCGTGGGCGGCGAAAAACCCGCAGCTGCGCGCCCGCGTGATGTTCAATTTCGCGCGCCTCATCGAGCAGGAGATGGAGCCGCTCGCCAGGCTTCTCTCCAGCGAACATGGTAAGACGATACCCGACGCCAAGGGCGACATCCAGCGTGGCCTCGAGGTGGTCGAGTTCGCCTGCGGCATCCCGCATCTGATCAAGGGCGAATTCACCGAGGGTGCCGGTACCGGGATCGACATGTACTCGATGCGCCAGCCGCTCGGTGTCGTCGCCGGCATCACGCCGTTCAACTTCCCGGCGATGATCCCTTTGTGGAAATGCGCGCCGGCCATCGCCTGCGGCAACGCCTTCATTCTCAAACCGTCCGAACGCACGCCGTCTGTGCCGATGCGGCTTGCCGAGCTGATGATCGAGGCGGGGTTGCCGGCGGGAATATTCAACGTCGTCAACGGCGACAAGGAGGCGGTCGACGCGATCCTGACCGAGCCGCGGGTGCGCGCCATCGGCTTTGTCGGTTCTTCGCCGATCGCCGAATATATCTATGTGACGGCGGCGGCAAACGGCAAACGGGTGCAGTGCTTCGGCGGCGCCAAGAACCACATGGTCGTCATGCCTGACGCCGACATGGACCGCGCCGTCGACGCCCTGATCGGCGCTGGGTACGGCTCGGCCGGTGAACGCTGCATGGCGGTTTCGGTGGCGGTGCCGGTCGGCGAAACGACGGCCGACGCGCTGATCGAGCGGCTGGCGCCGCGTATCGAATCCTTGAAGGTCGGGCCGTCGAGTGACCCGGAGAGCGATTTCGGGCCGCTGGTCACGCGCCAGCACTTGGAGCGGGTGCGCGCCTTTGTCGAAATCGGCATCGAAGAGGGCGCCGATCTCGTCGTCGACGGGCGCGAGTTTACCTTGCAGGGCTATGAAGGCGGCTTTTTCATGGGCGGCTGCCTGTTTGACCGCGTCGAGCCGAAGATGCGCATCTACAAGGAAGAGATATTCGGGCCCGTGCTGTCTGTGGTGCGGGCGAAAAACTATGAGGATGCGCTGCGGCTGCCGAGCACGAACGAATTCGGCAACGGCGTTGCCATCTTCACCCGCGACGGCGATGCGGCGCGCGACTTCGCCAGCCGTGTCGATGTCGGGATGGTCGGGGTGAATGTGCCGATTCCGGTGCCGCTTGCCTATCATGGCTTCGGCGGCTGGAAGCGCTCCGGCTTCGGCGATCTGAACCAGCACGGGCCGGATTCGATCCGCTTCTACACCAAGACGAAGACTGTAACGTCGCGCTGGCCGTCGGGAATCAAGGACGGGGCGGAGTTCATCATCCCGACGATGAAATAGAAGCTTTTTTGTTCAGCTTGGTGCAATTGACCGGATAATGCGCTAAATGAGGGCAACGGGCTTGAAGCCGAGGGGCAGAATGGGCTTTTATTGCAAGCCTGGGTGGAAGGTCTGTACATGACTGCGTGTAGAAGAGGAGGCCTTCAGGTGAGATGCGGATTTGTTAGGCCGGTTTGCGCCGGCCCGATGATGCTCGCGTTAATGACCGGGCTTGCCGCCTGCGGCTCCGTCGATTCGATCGAGCAGGTATTCGACGACGTCACCGGACCGCCGCGGGTCGAGCGTGAGGTGGCCCGCGCGCCGGGAGCCGAAACGCCGCTGCCGCCGGGCGGCGCTACGAGCCGTCCGACGCCGACGGCGCCACCGGGCGCAGCGTCGCAGGAGCCGCCGGCGCCGCCGGCACGGCCGGAAACGGCGGAGGGCCAGCCGACGACCGGCGGGCCGCAGCTGCTGGCTGGGCAAGAGGCCGAACCGCAGCCGACGCCAGCGGCGCCAGCGACCGTGGTACCGCAGGCACGGCCGGAGCCGCCGCAAACGGCGGCGGGCCAACCGACGCCAGGCGGACCGGTATTGCTGGCGGAGCAAAGGGCTGAGCCGGAACAGACTTCAGACGCGCCGCCGCCAGCCCCGCGGCCGCAGGTTCAAGCACGGGCCGAAGAGCGCCCGCCGGCCCCGCAAGCCACGCCGCCGGCCGCAGCCGGCCAAGGCAGTCTGGCAGAAGCAGCGCGCAGCAACGAAACCGATGACGGCCGCAAGGTCGTGCCCGGTCCCGAGGGCGGCAGCATCACCGGGGCGCTGGAGCGGCGTATCGACTCGCTTTTCGGTTCGTCGGCGCCGGCGCCGGTCGTCGAGTCGAGCGTTACCGAAGCGAATATCACCGGCGGTTGGGTGCTGAATGAGGAGGACGGCCTGCGCACGTGCGCACTGACCTTCTCCTCGCGTGAAGCCGGCAGCCAGGTCGCCGCCGCGCAAGGCTGCTCGGGCCTCGCCGCGAGGGTTTCCTCCTGGGGCCTGTTCGGCAGTGACCTCCTGCTCAACGATTCGGGCAAGACGGTCGTTGCCCGGCTCAGGCCGAGCGGCGAACAGTGGTTCGGCTTCACGCTGGGTACCGGAATACCGGTCATCCTCGCTCGCGGCGGTTAGGTTCCTTCCTGGCGGTTAGGAATTGTTAACCGACAACCTGCGACAATTCGGGCATTGGCCGGAACCCGGCCAATGTCAGCAGGGGGCGCCGTGGCGCCGTAACGAAGCCGTCCGTCGGAGACCGCGCATGCGGCGTTGAGCGCCCGAAAGGAGTGCCCGATGGACCGGCTCGTTCGCAGCAGAGGATTTTGCAGTACGGCTGGCGCGCTTGCGCTCGCAGGCGGCGTGTTGTTCGCGCCCGCCGCGGCGGATGCCGCCGTGTGCATGCAGCACAAGATGCTGGTGTCCTATCTCACCGAAAGATTCGACGAGACGCCCCGCGCCCTCGGCCTCGTCGCCAGCCGCAACGTGATGGAGGTCTATGTCTCCGAGAAGGGGACCTGGACCATCGTCATGACAACGGTTCAAGGGGTTGCCTGCATCATCGCCGCCGGCGACACCTGGGAGGCCGTCAAGGTCGCGATGGCCGAGGACCCGGAGTACTGAGTCTCGCAACATTGCTTTGCCGGGTGGGATTGGACCTTGTCGCCGCGCCGCCGCCACGACGGTCATGTGCCGCACCGGCGCCATCTCACACCCGCGGTGCGTTGAAGGTGTCGCAGTCCTCCGGGCTTCCCGATTCCAGACCGCGTTCGAACCAGTTGTGCCTCTGCTCGGAGCTGCCGTGGTTGAACGCCTCCGGCACCACGGTGCCTTGGGTGCGCCGCTGGATCATGTCGTCGCCGATCTGGGCGGCGGCATTCAGGGCCTCCTCGACGTCGCCTTCTTCCAGCAGGCCCTTCCGATCGGTGTGGCTTGCCCACACGCCGGCCAGGCAGTCGGCTTGAAGCTCGAGCCGGACGGAGAGTTCGTTGCCTTGCCTTTCGGTCATCGCCTGGCGGCGGCGCTGGAACTCCGGCAGCGTGCCGAGCAGGTTCTGTACGTGATGGCCCACCTCATGGGCTATGACATAGGCCTGGGCGAAGTCGCCGGGCGCATTGAAACGCCGCCGCAGCTCCTCATAGAAAGCAAGGTCGATGTAGAGCTTCTCGTCGTTCGGACAGTAGAACGGCCCGGCGGCGGCGCCTGCGAAGCCGCAGGCGGACTGCACCTGTCCGCTGAACAGGACCAGCGTCGGCTCCCTGTAGTCGCCGCCGTTGGCCGAGAAGATCCGCTGCCAGACGTCCTCCGTTTCCGCCAGCACGACGGCGACGAAGTCGCGCAGCTCGTCTGCCCCTGAAGCGCTCTGGCCGGACGGGCCACTTTGTTCGGTGGACGTGGTTGTGTCTTCCAGAAGCTGCATCGGGTTGATGCCGAACACCAGCATCAGGACGACGATCACGATCAGCCCGCCGATGCCGCCGCCGGTCCCGCCGACCGCAATGCGGCCGCCGCGACCGAAGCCTGCCCGGCTGAACCCGCTTTGGCCGCGGCGGTCCTCGACATTGGCGCTCTGCCGTCGTCCTCGCCAACGCATCTCTTGCTCCCCGCGCTCATGATCTGCGGGGTAAGCTAAAGCCGCGCCGCAGACCGGTCAACATACAGGCCGCGACGCCGCCCGGCCCCTGAGACATTCCGCGTCATCGCGTCGGCTTGAACGCCGGCTCCA
The DNA here is from genome assembly GCA_030688605.1 of Hyphomicrobiales bacterium. Classification (NCBI taxonomy): domain Bacteria; kingdom Pseudomonadati; phylum Pseudomonadota; class Alphaproteobacteria; order Hyphomicrobiales; species Hyphomicrobiales bacterium. The sequence continues at coordinate 21,913 of JAUYJB010000069.1, read as the reverse complement.
TTCGAGCTAGTCAAGCGGCGGCGGCTCTGGCCTGTATCAGAACGGGGAGAAAAACTTCATGGCGCGCAGCAAGATCGCACTCATTGGCTCGGGCATGATTGGCGGCACCCTTGCCCATCTCATTGGCCTCAAGGAGCTTGGCGACGTGGTTCTGTTTGACGTCGTCGACGGCTTGCCGCAAGGCAAGGCGCTGGACATCGCCCAATCGTCGCCGGTGGAGGGTTTCGACGCCGGCTTCAGCGGCGTCAACTCTTATGAAAAGATCAAGGGTGCGGACATCTGCATCGTCACCGCGGGCGTGCCCCGCAAGCCGGGCATGAGCCGCGACGATCTGTTGGGCATCAATCTGAAGGTGATGGAGCAGGTCGGCGCCGGGATCAGGAAATATGCGCCCGACGCCTTCGTCATCTGCATCACCAACCCGCTCGACGCCATGGTCTGGGCGCTGCAGAAGACCAGCGGCCTGCCCAAAAACAAGGTCGTCGGCATGGCCGGCGTGCTCGATTCAGCCCGCCTTCGCTATTTCATCGCCGAGGAGCTTGGCGTGTCGGTGGAGGATGTAACGGCCTTCGTCCTTGGCGGCCACGGAGACACGATGGTGCCGCTGACGCGCTACTCGACGGTGGCCGGCATCCCGCTCACCGACCTTGTCAAGATGAAATGGATTACGCGCCAAAAGCTCAACGCAATCGTTCAGCGCACCCGCGACGGCGGCGCCGAGATCGTCGGCCTGTTGAAGACCGGCTCGGCCTATTACGCACCGTCCTCTGCCGCGATCGCCATGGCCGACGCGTTTCTCAAGGACAAGAAGCGGGTGCTGCCATGCGCCGCCTGCCTGCGCGGCGAATATGGCCTCAAGGACATCTATGTGGGGGTTCCGGCGGTGATCGGCGCCAAGGGCGTGGAGCGCATCGTCGAGATCAACCTCAACCGGTCCGAACGCAAAATGTTCGAAAAATCGGTCGCCGCAGTGCAGGGACTTATCGAGGCCTGCAAGAAGATTGCGCCGGGGCTGGGCAAGAACTAAGAGCGGGGATCGCGCCAAATCCCGGCCGCGATGGCCTGCGGTCCCGCGGATAGGCCATGGCATTGCGGTCAGCGATGATGTGATGGCCTGGGCACGTGGCGCGCCACGCCCCGGCCGTCTGACGCCGACCCAGGCGAACGCTAGGAAATCCATGAATATTCACGAATATCAGGCAAAGCAGGTTCTCAAAGCGTTCGGCGTGCCGATGCCGCGCGGCAATCCGGCGTTCACCGCCGATGAGGCGGAAGCGGCGGCGAAAAAACTCAGCGGGCCGGTCTGGGTGGTCAAGGCCCAGATTCACGCCGGCGGCCGCGGCAAGGGCGGCGGCGTCAAGCTGGTGAAATCCATTGGCGAGGTGCGCCGCGAGGCCGAGCGCATGCTCGGCAGGACGCTCGTCACCCACCAGACCGGGCCTCAGGGCCGGATCGTCAAGCGTCTCTACATCGAGGAGGGCTCACGGATCGCACGCGAGCTTTATCTCTCCTGCCTGGTCGACCGGGGAAGTTCGCGCATCGCCTTCATCGCATCGACGGAGGGCGGCATGACCATCGAGCAGGTGGCAGCGGAAACGCCGGAAAAAATCGTCACCCTCACCATCGATCCGGCCTCGGGACTGCAGCCGTTTCACGGCCGCCGTATCGCCTACGCGTTGAAGCTTGAAGGCGACCAGGTCAAGCAGTGCGTCAAGCTGGTTCAAAGCCTCTACCGCGGTTTTATCGACAAGGACGCAAGCCTCATCGAGATCAATCCGCTCGTCGTGACCGAGGATGGCGATCTGGTCTGCCTCGATGCCAAGATGAATTTCGACGACAACGCGCTTTACCGCCACCCCGAGATCGTCGAATTGCGCGATCTCGACGAAGAGGACCCGGCCGAGGTCGAGGCCTCCAAGCATGACCTCAACTACATCAAACTCGACGGTACCATCGGCTGCATGGTCAATGGCGCGGGGCTTGCCATGGCGACCATGGACATCATCAAGCTTTACGGCGGAGAGCCCGCCAATTTCCTCGACGTCGGCGGCGGCGCGACCAAGGAGCAGGTGATGAACGCCTTCAAGATCATCCTCTCCGACGAAAACGTGCAGGGGATCCTGGTCAACATCTTCGGCGGCATCATGCGCTGCGACATCATCGCCGACGGGGTGGTGGCGGCGGCAAAAGAACTCGATCTCAAGGTGCCCCTGGTCGTGCGGCTCGAGGGCACCAATGTCGACAAGGGCAAGGAGATTCTGAACCAATCGGGGCTTGCCATCATCCCCGCCGACGATCTCGCCGACGCCGCCGAGAAGGTGGTTGCCGCTGTGAAGGAGACGGCCTGATGTCGGTGCTGGTCGACAAGGATACCAAGGTTATCTGCCAGGGCTTTACCGGGGCGCAGGGCTCGTTTCATTCCGAGCAGGCAATCGCCTATGGCACGCGGATGGTCGGCGGGGTTACGCCTGGCAAGGGCGGCACGACCCATCTCGGCCTTCCGGTGTTCGACACGGTTTCCGACGCGGTTGCAACGACCGGCGCGACCGCCAGCGTCATCTACGTGCCGCCGGCATTTGCCGCCGATGCCATTCTCGAAGCCATCGACGCAAGGCTGGCGCTCGTCGTCTGCATCACCGAGGGCATCCCGGTGATCGACATGGTCAAGGTCAAGCGGGCACTCGCCGGCTCCGCGACCCGCCTGATCGGCCCCAACTGCCCCGGCATCATCACGCCCGGCGAATGCAAGATCGGCATCATGCCGGGCCACATCCACAGGCCCGGCTCGGTCGGCATCGTCTCGCGGTCCGGCACCCTGACCTACGAGGCGGTGGCGCAGACGACGGCCGCCGGCCTCGGCCAGACGACCTGCATCGGTATCGGCGGCGATCCCATCGGCGGCACCAACTTCATCGACTGTTTCGACCTTTTCCTCGCCGACCCGAAGACGGAATCGATCGTCATGATCGGCGAGATCGGCGGCGCGGCGGAGGAGGAGGCGGCGGAATTCCTCAACGCCTCGAAGGTCAAGAAACCGGTGGTCGGCTTCATCGCCGGCGTCACCGCGCCGCCCGGACGGCGCATGGGCCATGCCGGCGCCATCATCGCCGGCGGCAAAGGAGGGGCGCAGGACAAGATGGAGGCGATGCGGGCTGCCGGGATCCGGGTCGCCGCTTCGCCCGCTGCTCTCGGCACCACCTTGTTGGAACTCCTGAAATCATAGGCCGTTCAGGCGAATTTTTTCCCCGTGCACTAGCGCCCTCCAGCGCAAGCGCCTACCTTAAAAACTGAAACGGCAACCATTTTCGGTGTATCGGGGTGGCACGCCCCCACCTCTCGGAATTGGATATGGCACGACAAGACGCCAACGACGCCTTCCAGCGGACGTCTTTCCTGTATGGCGGCAACGCCTCCTATATCGAAGACCTCTACGCGCGCTATCAGGACAATCCCGGCGCGGTCGACACCCAGTGGCAGGCGTTTTTCGCCAGCCTCAAGGACGAGCGCGCCGACGTGGCCGCCGAGGCGCGCGGCCCCCGCTGGAAGCGCCCCGACTGGCCGGTGGCGCTCAACGGCGAGTTGGTCGCGGCTTTCGATTCAAACTGGGAGCCGGTCGAGCGCGAACTTGGCGCCCGCATCGAGGCCGGCGCCCAGGCCCGCGGCGTTGAGATCACCCAGGCCGACATCCTGCAGGCGACCCGGGATTCGGTGCGCGCGCTGATGATGATCCGCGCCTACCGCGTGCGCGGCCACCTTTACGCCGATCTTGATCCGTTGAGGTTGGAGTTGCCGAAGCACCATGCCGAACTCGACCCGGCCAGCTACGGCTTCACCGATGCCGACCGCGACCGGCCCATCTTCCTCGACAAGGTTCTGGGGCTGGAGTTCGCTTCCATTCGGCAGATGCTGGCGATCCTCAAGCGCACCTATTGCTCCACCATCGGCGTCGAGTTCATGCACATTTCCGAGCCCGACCAGAAGCGCTGGATCCAGGAACGTATCGAGGGGCCGGACAAGGGCGTCGGCTTCACGCCGGAAGGCAAGAAAGCGATCCTCAATAAGCTCATCGAGGCGGAGAGCTTCGAAAAGTTCCTCGACCTGAAATATACCGGCACCAAGCGGTTCGGCCTAGACGGCGGCGAATCGATGGTTCCGGCGCTCGAGCAGATCATCAAGCGTGGCGGCCATCTCGGCGTCGAGGAGATCGTCATCGGCATGTCGCATCGCGGCCGGCTGAACGTGCTCGCCCAAGTCATGGCCAAGCCGCACCGCGCCATCTTCAACGAATTCAAGGGCGGTGCCGTCAACCCCGAGGACGTGGCGGGCTCGGGCGACGTGAAATATCACCTCGGCGTTTCCTCGGACCGCGAGTTCGACGGCAACAACGTGCACCTGTCGTTGACCGCCAACCCCTCTCATCTGGAGGCGGTCGATCCGGTGGTGCTCGGCAAGGTGCGCGCCAAGCAGGACCAGAGGAACGACGGCGACCGCAGCCGCGTGCTGCCGCTGATCCTGCACGGCGATGCCGCCTTCGCCGGACAGGGCGTGGTCGCCGAGTGCTTCGGCCTGTCCGGGCTGCGCGGCCACCGCACCGGCGGCGCGGTCCACTTCATCATCAACAACCAGATTGGGTTCACCACCACCCCGCATTGGGGGCGCTCCTCGCCCTATCCCTCCGACGTTGCCAAGATGATCGCGGCGCCCATATTCCATGCCAATGGGGACGACCCGGAAGCGGTTGTCTACGCCGCCAAGGTGGCGACCGAGTTCCGCCAAAAATTTGCCAAGCCGGTGGTCGTCGACATGTTCTGCTACCGGCGCTTCGGCCACAACGAAGGTGACGAGCCGGCCTTCACCCAGCCCTTGATGTACAAGAAGATCCGCAGCCACCCTCCGGTCGCCGAGATCTACGGCAGCAAGCTTATCGGCGAAGGACTGGTGCCGGCGGACGAGATCGACCAAATCAAGGCCAAGGTTCGAGCCCATTTCGACGCCGAGTTCGAGGCGGCGCAAAGCTACAGGCCGAACAAGGCCGACTGGCTGGACGGCGCCTGGGCCGGCTTCAAGACCGTTGACCGCGGCGACGAGCGCCGCGTCGGCAAGACCGGCGTCAAGAGCGACGCGCTGAAGGCGATCGGCCGGTCCCTGTGCGATGTGCCGCCCAACTTCAACGTCCACCGCACCATCCACCGCTTTCTCGACAATCGCCGCAAAATGATCGAGGAGGGCGCGGGGATCGACTGGTCGACCGCCGAGGCGCTGGCCTTCGGCACGCTGCTCAAGGAAGGCTTTCCGGTGCGCCTGTCCGGCCAGGACACAGAGCGCGGCACCTTCTCGCAGCGCCACGCGGTGCTGTTCGACCAGGAGAACGGGGAGCGCTTCACGCCGCTCAACAATCTCGGCGCCGACCAGGCACGCTTCGAGGTCATCAACTCCATGCTCTCCGAGGCGGCGGTTCTCGGCTTCGAATATGGCTACAGCCTGGCCGAGCCCAAGGCGCTGGTCATGTGGGAAGCGCAGTTCGGCGATTTCGCCAACGGTGCACAGGTTATCATCGACCAGTTCATCTCGTCGGGCGAGCCCAAATGGCTGCGAATGTCCGGTCTGGTCATGCTGCTGCCGCACGGCTATGAGGGCCAGGGACCGGAACATTCCTCGGCACGGCTCGAGCGCTTCCTGCAATTGTGCGCGGAAGACAATATGCAGGTCGCCAACTGCACCACGCCGGCCAATTATTTCCATATTCTGCGCCGCCAGCTGCATCGCGACTTCCGCAAGCCGCTGGTGCTGCTGACGCCGAAGTCGCTATTGCGCCACAAGCGCGTCGTCTCCCAGCTCGACGCGTTCGGCCCGCGCTCGGCATTTCGCCGCGTCTTGTGGGACGACGCCGAGGGCAAGGCCGACGGCGGCAACAAGCCCGTCAAGGACGACAAGATACGCCGCGTCATCCTGTGTTCCGGCAAGGTCTATTACGACCTCTACGAGGAGCGCGAGAAGCGGGGACTGAACGACGTCTATCTGTTGCGCGTCGAGCAGCTCTACCCGTTCCCCGTCAAGGCGCTCATCGGCGACCTTTCGCGGTTCAAAAAAGCCGACATCCTCTGGTGCCAGGAGGAGCCGCGCAATATGGGCGCCTGGTTCTTCGTCCAGGACTATCTGGAGTGGGTGCTGCGCCAGATCGGCGCCAAGCGGACCCGTCCCCGTTATGCCGGCCGGCCGGCTTCGGCGTCGACGGCGTCCGGGGTGATGAGCAATCATCTGAAGGAACTCAAGGCGTTCATGGATGAAGCGTTTGCCGACTAAGCGGCGCGGACGAACCGCCCGATCGGGCATTGAGAGGATGGGAGCGGCATGACAGTCGAAATTCGGGTTCCAACCCTCGGCGAGTCGGTCAGCGAGGCAACGGTCGGGCAATGGTTCAGGAAGAAGGGCGAGGCCATCCGGGCCGACGAGCCGTTGGTCGAGATCGAAACCGACAAGGTGACCGTCGAGGTGCCGGCGCCGGTCTCCGGCACCGTCTCGGAGATCCTGGTCGGCGATGGCGAGACCGTCGAGGTCGGCGCCCTGCTTGGCGCGATTGCCGAAGGCGAAGTCGGCGCCACGGTAATTTCTGGCGGGCCCGAGCCGATCGGTTGCAAACCCGAGCCGGCTGCCCCGCCACCCGCGCCGCCGGTCGCGCCGGAGGCCAAGCCCAAGCCGCACGGCGATGGCGGCGAGCTCCCGCCGACGCCGGCCGCCCGCAAGATGCTGGCGGAAGCGGGGCTCACCGCCGAAGACGTCGCGGGCACCGGCAAGCGCGGCCAGGTTCTCAAGGAGGACGTGCTCGCGGCCCTCGGAAAGGTTGCGCCCGCAGCGCCCGAGGCGCCGCCGCCGCCGCCCGCGCCTTCAGCCCCGGCTCCGGCCCCCATCGAGGTCCGTGCGCCGTCGCCGGCCGACGATGCCGCCCGCGAAGAGCGGGTGCGCATGAGCAAGCTGCGCCAGACCATCGCCCGCCGGCTTAAGGATGCCCAGAACACGGCTGCCATGCTGACCACCTTCAACGAGGTGGACATGAGCCGGATCATGGCGCTGAGGGCCGAGTTCAAGGAGCTTTTCGAGAAGAAGCACGGCGTCAAGCTCGGCTTCATGGGCTTTTTCGTCAAGGCGGTGATCCAGGCCCTGAAGGACATCCCCTCGGTCAACGCCGAGATCGACGGCACCGACCTGATCTACAAGAACTACTATCATATCGGCGTCGCCGTCGGCACCGAGAGGGGGCTGGTGGTTCCGGTGGTGCGTAACGCGGACAGCCTGAACCTCGCCGGAATCGAGATGGCCATCAACGACCTGGCGCGGCGCGCCCGCGACGGGCAGTTGACCATCGAGCAGATGCAGGGCGGCACCTTCACCATCTCCAACGGCGGTATCTACGGATCGCTGATGTCGACGCCGATCCTCAACGCGCCGCAGTCGGGCATTCTCGGCATGCACAAGATCGAGGACCGGCCGGTGGCCATCGACGGCAAGGCCGAAATCCGGCCGATGATGTATCTGGCGCTCTCCTACGATCACCGTATGGTCGACGGCAAGGACGCGGTCACTTTTCTGGTCCGCGTCAAGGAGGTGATCGAGGACCCGCAGCGGTTGGTGCTCGACCTGTGACGAGCTACGACCTCGCTATCATCGGAACCGGGCCGGGCGGATATGTCTGCGCCATCCGCGCGGCGCAGCTCGGCATGAAGGTCGCGGTGGTCGAGAAGCGTCCGACCCACGGCGGCACCTGCCTCAATGTCGGCTGCATCCCTTCCAAGGCGCTTCTGCACACCTCCGAACTGTTCGCCGAGGCCGGCCACGCTTTGCCCAAGATGGGCATCGGCGTCGGCAAGCCGAAGCTCGATCTCAAGACAATGATGGACCACAAGGCCGAGACCGTGGAGGCCAACGTCAAGGGCGTCGAATTCCTGTTCAAGAAGAACAAGATCGATACCCATCGTGGGACGGCGAAGATTCTCAGCCCGGGCAAGGCCGAGGTGAAGCCCGACAAGGGCAAGGCGCAGCTCCTTGAAACCAAGAATATCGTCATCGCTACGGGCTCCGACACGGCCCGGCTTCCCGGCATCGACATCGACGAGGAGCGCATCGTCTCGTCCACCGGCGCGCTGGAGCTCGCCAACGTCCCGAAAAAGCTGATCGTCGTCGGCGCCGGCTTCATCGGCCTTGAGCTCGGCGCGGTGTGGCACAGGCTCGGCGCGCACGTCACGGTCATTGAGTTTCTCGACCGCATCCTGCCCGGCATGGACCTGGAGATAGCCAAGACCTTCCAGCGCAGCCTCGCCAAGCAGGGTTTTTCCATCAGGCTGTCGTCGAAAATCGCCGGCATCGACGCCAAGGGCAAGAGGCTCAAACTCTCGGTCGAGCCGGCCAAAGGCAGCAAGGTGGAGAAGCTGGAGGCGGACGTGGTGCTCGTCGCCGTCGGCCGGGTGCCCTACACCGAGGGCCTCGGTCTCGAGGAGGCGGGCGTCGCCCTTGACGAGCGCGGCCGGGTGAAGACCGACGGCCGCTTCAAGACCAGCGTCGAGGGCATCTACGCCATCGGCGACGTCATCGCCGGCCCCATGCTCGCCCACAAGGCGGAGGAGGACGGCGTCGCGCTCGCCGAAATTCTCGCCGGTCAGGCGGGCCACGTGAATTACGATGTGATCCCCGGCGTCGTCTACACCCAGCCGGAGATCGCCGCGGTGGGCAAGACGGAAGAAGCGCTGAAGGAGGCGGGCATGGCCTACAATGTCGGCAAGTTCCCGTTTTCCGCCAACGGCCGGGCCCGCGCCATGCTGAAGACCGAGGGGCTGGTCAAGATCCTCGCCGATGCCGCGACCGACCGCGTTCTCGGCGCCCACATCATCGGCCCGATGGCCGGCGAGCTGATCGCCGAATGCGCGGTGTTGATGGAGTTCGGCGGCTCGGCTGAGGATCTGGCGCGCACCTGCCACGCCCACCCGACGCTTTCGGAAGCCGTCAAGGAGGCGGCGCTCGCCGCCGGCAGGCGTGCCATCCACATCTAATCCAGATAAAGCTCGACGCGGTCGGCGCGGCCGGCGGCATCGATCACCGTCACGGTGGAAAAGCCCTTGCCGTCCGGCGTCCAGAGGATTTGCCGGCGGCGGGCGGGCATCGTCAGCGGCACGCCGTTGGCAAGCCAGCGGAACGGCGCGAGCCCGCCCTGCACCTTGATGACCAGCGGCTCGGCCGCGCCGTACTCAAGACCCAGTTCGACGCGGGCGCCGTTCGGCGGATAGGCGATGCTCGGCGCGGGCGCCGCGGCCATCATCCGGCCCCGCCCGTCGGACGGGGTGAAATGGCGCAGCGGCAGGGGCAGCTCGGCGGTCGTGGCAAGAACCGCGTCCCGCGGCGCTGGCGGCAGCGGCGCGCGTTCTGGCGAGATGCGCGCGAAGGCGTCGAACAGGATGGGCGCCGCGGCGTTCCGCCCAGTGAAATCCGCGACCGAGCTTCCGTCCGGCCGCCCGACCCAGACGCCGATAACGTGCCTGCCGTCGAAGCCGATCGCCCAGGCGTCGCGATAGCCGTAAGACGTACCGGTCTTGTAGGCGATGCGCCCTCCGGCGGCATGGACCGGCGGCGGCACGCCGGTGAGGATGTCGCTCACATACCAGGCCGCTGTCGCGCTCACGACGTTTGCCGGGGAATCCTGCGGCGGCGCGTCGGCCCGCTCGGTGAGCGCGACCGCCCTGCCGCCGCGCGGAAAGGCGGCATAGAGCGATACCAGGTCCTCAAGCGTCACCCCGACGCCGCCGAGCCCGATGGCAAGCCCCGGGGCTTCGCCGCGCGGCAGCAGCGGCGCGGCATTTGCGCGGCGCAGCCTCGCCATCAGCCGCGCCGGCCCGACGGCATCCAGAAGCATGACGGCCGGCACGTTGAGCGACATTTGCAGCGCCTCGCTGACGGAGACGCTGCCCTGATAGGAAAGGTCGAAATTGTGCGGCCGGTAGCCGGTGAAATCGGCCGGGCGGTCCTCGATCAGCGTCGCCGGATGGACGAGGCCGGCTTCGAAGGCAAGGGCGTAGATGGCAGGCTTCAGCGTCGAGCCCGGCGAGCGCAGCGCCCGCGTCATGTCGATTTGGCCGGCGCGGGCTTCATCGAAAAAGTCGGCCGAGCCGACGCGCGCCAATATCTCGCCGGTGCCATGGTCGGCGACCAGGACCGCCACCGAAAGCTTGGCGCCGAGGGCGCGCGCATGCTCGCGCGCCAGCTCTTCCAGGGCCGCCTGCCAGGGCCGTGAGATCGTCAACCGGACGCTCCGGCTGGGCGTTTTGGCCAGGGCGGCATCGGCGGCATGGGCGGCAAGGGCGGGAAAATCGCGGCGGAGCGCATTGAGCGGCCGGGCCGCGGCGCGTTCGGCTTGCGCCGCGTCGATGACACCCGCATGGGCCATCCGCGCCAGCACCCGGTCGCGTGCCGTCTTGGCGGCCGCCGCGTCGCGGTCGGGCCGACGCGCCTCCGGCGCCTGCGGCAGGGCGACGAGCAGCGCCGCTTGAGCGGGGTCAAGCTTGCGCGGCTCCGTGCCGAAATAGGCGAGCGAGGCCGAGCGCACCCCTTCGAGATTGCCACCATAGGGCGCAAGCGTCAGATAGGCGGTCAGGATCTCGCGTTTGGTCAGCCGCCGCTCGAGCTGCAGCGCGGTCAGGATCTGGCGAAGCTTGACCGTCAGCGAGCGGCCGGCGCGGGGCTTGAGCAAACGGGCAAGCTGCATGGTCAGCGTCGAGCCTCCGGAGACGATGCGCCCAAAGCGGATCATCTGCAGCGCGGCGCGGCCAAGCGCCAGCATGTCGACGCCGCGATGGGCGTGGAAGCGCTTGTCCTCATAGGCGACCAGCATGGCGAGAAAGGCGGGGTCGATCTCGTCGAGCACCACCGGCAGCCGCCAGAGGCCGTCCGCGACCGCGTAGGGCCTGAGCAGCGCGCCGTCGCGGTCGACCACGGTGGCCGAAGTCTCGATCGCCTCGACGCGCGGCGGCGGAAAGGCCCGGTCGAGTGCGTAGAGGCCGCCGACGCCTGCAAACACGAGCGCCGCGAGCGCAAGCAGGATGAGCGGCGCGCGCCTCATTGGGCGCGCACCCAGACGACCTCCGTTCGCCCGGTCTCGGTGCGCGCGTTGAGGTGCGGCCGGTACATGTCCTCGACCAGCGCCGCGGGTCGGACATAGCGGCCGGGCGAGACGGCGCGGACCACATAGGCGAGCGTGAAGCCGCGCGCTTCGTCGCCCTTGCGGTCGAGCGCCGCGACGAAGCGGTCGTCACGGAACTCCAGATGCGCTGCTTCGGGCTTTTCCGCAAGCCAGGCGAAGGCGGAAAGATCGGCGCTGTCGACGAGCCCCGGATTGTCGATCTCGAAGCCCGCCGGCAGCATGTCGACGACGAGCACCCGCGAGGGCCATGCATTGTCCTCGCGCACCTGCAGCACCACGACGAAGCGCTCGTTCTGGCCGACGGTCGCCGGATCGACCGGCGTTCCGTCGAGCGCGTAATAGGCCCGCCCGATCGCAAAGCCCTCGCCGCCTGAGGGCTCCGGCGCGTCGCGTACACCGGTGAGCGTCAGCACCGCCTCGACCGGCCCGTCGCCCGTGTTGGCGATGCTGACGGGCGCCGCGGCCAGCGTCTCGGCAGAGTAGTTGCGCACGAAATTGCCGGTGACGGGCGCACCGTCGAGCGCCAGCGCGATCGCGTTGTCGCCTTCGAGCAGCGCGTGGGCTGCCAGCAGCAGCCAGGCATTCTCCTGGGTGCTGGTGAGGCGTTTTTCGGCTTGCGCGGCGGCGACGAAGTCGACGAGCTGCGGAAGGGGCACAAGCGGCGGCGCGACCTCGGCGGCGAGCGCCAGCATCGCCGCCCCGTCACGCAGCCTCGTCCCATAGTCCGACCGCGACAGATTTTCCGGCCCGACGGTGCGCAGCACGGAAAGAGCGGCGGCGAAGGCAATGCTGGCGCGGCTGCGCTCTCCATAGAGCGCCAGCGCCGCGCCGATCTGCGCCTTGGCGAGCGGCGAGGCGAAATCGCCAAGCTTGGTGTCGGCGTAGTAGCGCAGATCGCCGACGGCCGCCCGCCGGTTGCGCGCCAGCACATAGAGCGCATAGGCGATGTCGGCGCCGCCGCCCGTGACTTCGCCGGAAAAGCTGAGCGTGTTCCGCAGGTTGTCGAGGGCCTGGGAGAAGGTCCGCTCCGGCACCTCGAAGCCGCGCTCGCCCGCGCGGGTCAGAAAGTCCGTCACATAGGCATCGAGCCACAGATCGCCGCTGCCGGGGCCCCACAGGCCGAAGCCGCCGGCCGCGGACTGAAATGAAGCAAGCTTGTAGACCGCGTCCTGGATGCGCTTGCGCAGCTCGGGCTCCTCACCGAGCCCGCTCGCTGCGGCGACCTCGGAGAGATAGAGGAGCGGCAGGGCACGGCTGGCGATCTGTTCCGCGCAGCCATAGGGGTAGCGGTCGAGCGCGTGCAGGAAGGAGGGCATGTCGAGGCGGCCGGCGCGCGAGATCGACACGCTCACCGCGCCTGTGCCTGCGACGCGGTCCGCCAGCATGTCGGCGGTCAAAGCCAGCCGCCCGCCCGGCTCGAGCGTGACGATGCGCCGCTCGGTTACCGGCGGCTCAGCCGGGCGCACGGCGAGCGTCAGGCTTTGCGAGATTTCCGCGCCGTCAGGCGCAACCAGACGCACATTCAGTTCTCCGGTGCCGACCGCGCGCGCGGAAAGGGTCACGTCGAGGGCCGCGCGGCTTTCCGCGGCGAGTTCGATCGCCTGTCGCGGCGTGCCGACGGCGATCTCGTCGCTGGCCTCGACGATCAGCTCATAGGCGCCCGCCGGCCCCTCCCGATTGTCGATGTCGAGGCGCAGGCGCGAGGAATCCTCAGGCGCAAGAAAGCGCGGCAGGCTGGCTGTCACGACCACCGGATCGCGGACGATGACGTCGGCGACGCCGTGGCCGACGCCGGCGGCGCTCCAGGCGACCGCCATCAGCCGCAGCGTGCCGTTGTATTGCGGCACGTCGAAGCTCACCTGCGCCCTACCGTCGGCGTCCGTCTCGACGATGCCGGAAAACAGCGAGACCGGCTCCTGCGTCGGCGGGCTTGCGGCAAGCGCCACAGGCGTGATGTCGCCGCCGGAGCGGATTTGGCCACGCGCGCCCTGCATGCCGTCGATAAGCTGGCCGTAAACGTCGCGGATCTCGACACCGAGCTTGCGCTGGCCGTAATACCAGGCCTCCGGGGCCGGTGGATCAAAGCGGGTCACGTTGAGGATGCCGACATCGACCGCGGCGACGGTCAGAAAGGCCTTTTCTCCGGGTTTGAGGCCGGCAAGGCGCAGCGGCACCGTCAGGCTCCCGCGGGGACGGGCGATCTCCGGCGCGTCCATGGAGATGTTCAGCGTGCGGGCGCTGGTGTCGAGCTTCGCCCAGCTAAGGCCGAGCGCGCGTGCCGGCATGTGGCCCGCGGCGATATCGGTTGGCCGATAGAGCGAAACGGCGACGTAGGCGCCGGCGCCCCATGCCTCGGTCACCGGCAGTTCGACGCTGGCGCGGCCCTCATCCACCTCGACCGCCTGCAGGGCGATCAGGCTCTCGCCCATCACGGTGACGAGCGCCGCGCCCTTGTGGCGGGCCGTAAAGCTGACGGTGGCCATATCGCCGGGGCCGTAGGCTTGCCTGTCGAGCGACACTTGGAGATTGTCCGGCGTATCGGCGGCGCGCGCCTCGACATACCAGCCGGCGGTGAAGTCGATGCTGGTCGCAGGCGCCCCGGCGCCAGCGCCCGTCACCTCCAGCCGGTAAAGGCCCCATTCGACGCGCGCCTCGATGCGCGCCGGGGCGCCGGCGGCAACATCGATCCTTCCGTCTGCGACGCGGCGGGTGAAATCGACCGCCTCGAACGACCAGGAGCCGTTCAGCCGGTACCACTGATAGTTCCGCTCGACCTTGGAGAGCTGCCAGGCGAGGCCGCCGAGCGCCGAGCGCCTTCCCGCTTCGTCGATGGCGATGACGCTGAAGCCGGCGTTCTCCCCTTCGCCGACGCGGTCGTCGGCGAATAGCGGCCGGATGCCGATCATCGCGCTCTCGGGCGCGACCGGCAGGGCGAGCGCGCGCTCCACCGCGCGGCCGCCGCCCTCGCGCATGCGCACCGTAACGGCTGCCTCCAGCGGGCGGGTCGTATCGGGCAATGCGCCGACGCTGAGATCGAAGCCGGCGTGGCCCGCCTCGTCGGTGACGGCCAGGCCGGCGAGCGGCTCGCGCAGCGGCGCCACCTCCTCGTCGGCAAGGCCAAACCGGTATCCTGGATAGGCGGCAAGCGTTTCTGTCGGCTTGACCGTGATCTCGCCTTCGAGCCGCAGGCCCGCGGCCGGCGCGCCATAGAGGAACCGGCCCTCGACCTCGGCCGCAACCGCGCCGTCGCGCGGCAGCATGTCGGCTTCGGCGGTCAGGTCGAACTCGATCCGGTCGGGCACGAAGTCCTCGACCAGGAAACGCGCTTCGGCGATCGCCGGGTCCTTGGGCGCGGCGTGGGCGGCGACCCGCCAGGTGCCGCGCATGGCGCTGTCCGGCACGGCAAAAGCGACCGCATAGCCGCCGAAGCCTGCGTCCTGGCCGACGATGCGGCGATATTCGACGCCGTCCGGCCTATGGAAGATGAAGGTCAGCGGCAGTCCTTCCACCGCCTCGGCTTGGCGGTCGCGGGCAAGGCCGACGAGGTGGACGATGTCGCCCGGCCGGTAGATGCCGCGCTCGGTATAGAGGAAAGCGTCGATCGGCTGCGGGGCTTCGCGCCCGGCAACCCCGCGGTCGGACAGATCGAAGCCCGGCGCGGTGAGGTCGAGGAAGGCATAATCGCCCAGAGCGCCGCTCGCCGTGACCAATGCCGGGGCAAGGCCGCCCGTGCCGCGCGTCAGGCCCGCTTCGAAGATAGCATGGCCCTCGGCGTCGGTCTGCGCCTTGCCGAGCACCTCATTGTTGCGGGCAACCAGTATCAGCGCGGCGTCGGCAAGCGGCGCCGCACTCGACAGCGATCGGGCGAAGACATTGAGGCCGTCCGACCCGGTGATCCCCGCCAAGCCGATGTCGGAGACGATGAACCATTGCGTCGCACGGGCTTTCCAAGTTTGCGCCTCGTCGCCCTTTGGCCGCGCCACCATCACATAGACGCCGGGAAGACGCTCGCTCAAGGCCTCGTCGATGGGAAAGCTGGTCGTCACTTCCCTGTTGAGCTCGGTGTCTACGGCAAGGGTGCCCTGCCACAGGCGCTGGCCGAGCCGGTCTGAAATCTCGTCTGAGTCATATTCGTTGAGCTGGCTCAGGAACTTGCCGTCGACGACGGCCTCGGCCAGCGCCCGGTCGCCGATCCGGTAAAGCTCGATTTCGACGCTGTCGGTATTGACCGAGACGAGCGGGATGCCCTGGGCGCCGGCGCGCGGCAGCACGAAGTTGCGGCCGGTAAAGCGCACCGAAGGCGTCCGGTCGCGCACATAGACGTTGAGCACCACCGGCGTCTCGATTACCTCGTCGACGGTCGAGGGCAGGCCGGCGCGCAGCGCGATGCGGTAGCGCCGGCCGTGGGAAAGCCCCTCGACGCAAATCTGCCGGCCTTCAGGCTCGACGGCGGCGGGCGGCGCTCCGTCGACGGTCACGAAGCTTAAAAAATCGGTGCGCCCGCCGGGCAGGTCCTCGGAGAACTGGACGCAGACGCGCGGGGAGGCTGCATCCGAATCGACCGAATAGTCGATGACCCTGAACCCCTTCTCGGCGCGCAGCCTGTTGAAGGCGGCGTGGATGGCCGGGGAGTCCGCCTCGGCGAGGCTCGCCTTATAGGCTTCGAGCGCCGGGCGAAAGACCTGCTGGCGCTCCAGCGCCCGGGCGAGAAGCGCCAAGGCCTCGGCGCGCTCGGACCCGGCCGCAGACAGGCCGTAAGCGTTCAGGGCGGCAAGGCCGGCATCGGCCGGAAACCGGTAGCGCTCATCGTAATCGGCCGGCTCGGCATCGAGCAGCGCCCGGGCAAGACCGGTCCAGGCGGAGAAAAACTCCGGCGTAACGGAAAGCACGCCGCGGAAATGCTCCGCCGCTCGGCGCGCGTCGCCGCTCGCAAGAGCCGAAGCCGCGGCGGACAGCAGCACCGTCAGGCTGGCGGCCGGCGCTGTGGCGGCGCGGCGCAATTGAAGCGCATATCTTTCCGCCTCCTCGGGCATCGATTCCGGCAGGAAGGCGAGCGCCGGCGGCCTTTCCGCCGTCTCGGGGCCGGCGACGACGCGGCCGGCGACGGCGCCGGGAAACAGTCTCGGCTCGCCATGGTCGCTCTTCAGGAAGCACCATCTGGCGCGCACATTGTAGGTGAAGGCCCTGCAGGCGCTGTCGCCAAGGCAGGCTGCCTTGCACTGGTCGAGGTCGACCTCTTTCACGGTGCGCAGGTCGAAGCCGAAATAGTCGGCATCCTCCGTGACGATAATGCGGGCGCCGGGCGACAAGTCCTGTGCCTCGGATGCTCCGGAAACCAGCGCGAACAGGGAAGCCAGCAGGAAGACCAGTCTCCAAGACGAGCGCATGACTGCACCTCCGAAGCTCCGAGAAAGGCTGAGCCGCCATTGTGGGCGCAGTCGGAGATTTTGTCACGCCGGCGCGGCAAAATCTTGATGGCCGGACTGGCGCCCGCGCCCGCCGGGCCGGACTGTGGCGGCGGGAGGAAGCGGATCGCCGCTTCGCCGGCGCTCACACGTCGAAGAACACCGTCTCCCGGTCGCCTTGGATGTTTATGTCAAAATCGTAGACGGGGATGTCGCCGTCCTTGCGCGGCGCGATCAGGGTTGACCGGCGCGCCAGGTCGATCGATTCCAGCACCGGGTCCTCGGCGTTGGCCGCCGTCTCGTCCTCGAAATAGATCCGGGTCACGATCCGCTTGAGGACGCCGCGGGCGAAGACGGCGACGCAGATATGCGGCGCCTGCAGCGTGTTGCCGAGGCCGGGCACGCGGCCGGGCTTGAGCGTGGTGAAGGAGAACGAGCCGTCTTCGGCGGTGGCGCAGCGGCCGAAGCCCCTGAACCCCTCGGTCAGCGGCTTGTCCTGCTGGTCTTCCGGGTGCGTGTAGCGGCCTGCCGGGTTTGCCTGCCACAGCTCGATCAGCCCGTCTTTGATCGGCGCGCCGTCGCCGTCGAGAAGCCGGCCGACGATGCGGATCTTGTGCTCGTCCGCGCCGCTGACGCCGGCGGTCAGATCGTTGGCGACGAGCTCCGGGAAACCGTAGGAGCGCCCGGCGAGCGCATAGTGGAAGAACGGCCCGATGGTCTGGCTCGGGCTGACATTGCGTTCGGACATCTCAGTTGTTCTCCCTCGGCGTCGCCTCGCGGCCGCGCAGCACGATGTTGAAACGGTAGCCGAGCGCCCATTCCGGCCTGGTCAGGCTCAGATCGAACTCCGAGATCAACCGCTGGCGCGCCTTCTCGTCGGGAACCGAGTTGAAGATCGGGTCGAACGGGAACAGCGGGTCGCCGGGGAAATACATCTGCGTCACCTGGCGGGTGACGAAGCTCGGCCCGAACAGCGAGAAATGAATGTGCGCCGGGCGCCAGGCATTCGGGTGGTTCTTCCAGGGGTAGGCGCCGGGCTTCACCGACAGAAAGGTGTAGTTGCCCTTTTCGTCGGTGACGCAGCGCCCCGCGCCGGTGAAATTGGGATCGAGCGGCGCGTCGTGCTGGTCGTTGACGTGGATGTAGCGGCCGGCGGCGTTGCACTGCCAGATCTCGATCAGCGTGTTTGGCACCGGCCTTCCGCTCTCATCGCGCACCTGGCCTGAGACGATGATCCGCTCGCCGAGCGGCTCGCCGTCGTGCTGGCGGGTCAGATCGTGGTCGAGCGGCCCGACCGATTCTTGGCCATAGACCGGCCCGGTGATCTCCGACAGCGTATGAGCCAGGGGAACCAGCGGCCGATTCGGGTGGCGCAGCGCGGTGCTCCGGTAGTCGGCAAAATCGTAAGGCGGCTCGTCCTCGCTCGCCAGCTTGTATCCGATCGGATCGGCCACGGCGTATCCTCCTTTTTTTGTTTGCGCCCTTACACTTTGGTTCCATGCGCCTTGGCGGTGCGTTCGTTGAGCGCGCGCAGCGCCGCAAGCTCCTCGGCGCTCGGCGCGGGCGTCTCGGCGACATCGGCCGCGAAGGCGAGCTTCCATCCAGTGTTATCGGCGATTCTCTCGTGCGTCACGCCGGGATGGATCGACTCCACCGTGAACGCCTTGGTCGCCGGATCCGGCTTCATGATACATAAATCCGTCACCAGCAAGGTCGGACCTTTCGTCCCGATGCCGAGGCGGGCGCGCGCGCCGGGTCCATCGCCATGGCCCAGGGAGGTGATGAAATCGAGGCGCTCGACGAGGCCGCGCTTGGATTGCGGCATGACCAGGAATATCTCGCCGCAGGCGGTCGCGATCTCCGGCGCGCCGCCGCCGCCGGGAAGCCGCACTTTGGGTTTGTCGTAGGGGCCGATGACGGTGGTGTTGATGTTGCCGAACCTGTCGAGCTGGGCGGCGCTCAGAAAGCCCACCGAGATGCGCCCGCCCTGTAGCCAGTAGCGGAACATTTCCGGCACGGAAACGACCGTCACTGCGGTGTCGGCGAGCTCGCCGTCGCCGATGGAAAGTGGTAGCACGTCGGGCGCGGTGCCGATGGTGCCGGATTCGTAGATCAGCGTGATGCCCGGCGCGTGGGTGAGCCGGGCGAGATTGGCCGCCGCGCTCGGCAGGCCGATGCCGACGAAGCAGACATGCTCGCTGTCGAGCGCCCGCGCGGCGGCAACGGTCATCATTTCGCTGGCGGTGTAATCCATCGCTTGCGTCATTTGGCCCGGTGGCGGGCGAAGTCTTCGGGCCCGCATTCGAGCACGTTTTCCGTCATCCACGCCAGGAAGGTGTCGCGGTCGCGCGCGATGGCGTCCCAGGCGGTGTAAAACGCGTTGTCGCGCTTGTAATAGCCGTGCGCGTAGGACGGATGAGCGCCGCCGGGAACATGGGCGATGGCCGAGACGGTCCAGGCGGGCAGGATGCAGGCATTGGCCGACACGCCCTCAAGATCATCGACGATCTCCTCGACCGTGACCACGGCCTTCTTGGCGGCAAGAACCACTTCCTTCTGAACCCCGACAATGCCCTCGATGAGCACGTTGCCGGCGCGGTCGGCCCTTTGTGCGTGGATCACGGCCACGTCGGGGCGGATCGCCGGCACCGCGGCAAGGCGCTCGCCGGTGAACGGGCAGGCGATCGACTTGATGTTGGGATTGACCTTGACAAGGTCGGTACCGAGATAGCCGCGGAACACCGCGCAGGGCAAGCCGGCCGCGCCCGCCTCGTAGGCGTTGGCCATGGCGGCGTGGCTGTGCTCCTCTATTTCAAGCGGCCGCGGCCAGCCATTCTCCACCGCGTCACGCAACCGGTGCAGCGAGCCGACCCCTGGATTGCCGCCCCAGGAGAAGATCAGCTTGCGGGCACACCCCATGCCGATCATCTGGTCGTAGATCAGGTCCGGCGTCATCCGCACCAGGGTCAGCTCGCGCCGCTTCTGGCGGATGATCTCGTGCGCCGCGGCGAAGGGGATGAGATGGGTGAAGCCTTCAAGCGCGACGGTGTCGCCGTCGCGCACCATCTCGGCCACCGCGGCGGCAAGGGATGTGATGTCGGGGGCCGCCATGCCCTGTCCTTCCAGATCGCGCCCGTCCCGCGAATGATCGCGGCAATCCTCTAGCGAACGGGGCCCGCGGGAGCAAGTCGTGTCGCGCGGTGACGCTAGGAAAAATCGCTCGGCAGGGTGCCCGTACTCCGTTCGTACTCTTTTCTCGAATTGCCATAATGAAATATAGTCACCTTGCATTGGAGGGAGGCGCGACCAAAAAGAAGCCGTCTTCGTCCATTATCAAAAAAATCGGACGAGCCGCTTTTCGGCGGCGAGACCTTGATCACACGAGGGAGGATTACATGCGAGTGAAATACTTGTTGGCGGCGGCCTGCGGCGTCATTGCGATTGCCGCAGCCGCGCCGGCTTTCGCCCAGACCAACCTGGAAAAGCTATCCGGTTTCAAGACCACCGGCGTGACCGAATTCCAATATATCGAGCAGGGCGGCGACTATGCGGCCCAACTGCGCAAGAATCTCGAGCGGATCAAAATGCCCGCGGGATTCAAGATCGGGCTCTACGCCGTCGTCCCGGATGCCCGGCATATGACGGTGGGCCCGCAGGGCATCGTCACCTTCGTCGGCACCCGCAAGACCAAGGTGTGGTCGGTGACCGACCGCAACAAGGACCGCGTCGCCGACGAGGTGAAGGACTTCGCGCCGTCGCTCACTTTTGCGATCCCGAACGGCCCGTGCTTCTCCAAGGACGGCCATCTCTATCTCGCCGAGCAGAACCGCGTATTGTGGTTCCCGGCGGCGGAGTTCTTCTACGAGAGCCCGGACGTGGCGGCCTTCGCCGTCATCAAGCAGGGCGAACTGATCCCCGTCGAGGAGGAGAGCTTCAATCACACCGCGCGGGTCTGCAAGGTCAGCCCGGACGGCAAGCTCTACATCTCTCTCGGCCAGCCCTTCAACGTCCCGGCGCCTGAGAAGCTGGACTTGTATAGGGAATGGGGAATGGGCGGCATCATCCGCGTCAACACCGACGGCACGGACCGCCAAGTCTACACCTACGGCATACGCAACTCGGTCGGTCACGACTTCAACCCGGCCAATGGCGAGCTGTGGTTCACCGACAATCAGGTCGACGGCATGGGCGACGACATCCCGCCGGGCGAGCTCAACCGCCAAACCGAAATGGGCCAGCATTTCGGCTTCCCGTGGTATGGCGGCGGGTCGGTGCGGACCAACGAATACAAGGACTCCGAGCCGCCGGCGGACATCGTGTTTCCGGCGGTCGAGATGACCGCCCACGCGGCCGACCTGGGCATGATGTTCTACACCGGAACGATGTTCCCGGAGAAATATCGCAACGGCATCTTCTCCGCCCAGCACGGCTCCTGGAACCGGACGAACCCGTCCGGCGCGCGGGTGATGTTCACATCCGTCAATGAGGATGGTTCTGTCGGCGAAAGCATGGCGTTTGCCGAAGGCTGGATCGACGAGAATGGCGAGTTTCTCGGCCGTCCCGTCGACGTCGCCCAGTTGCGCGACGGCTCGATCCTGGTGTCCGACGATCTTGCCGGCGCCATCTACCGCATCTGGTATGAACCGCAGGGCTGACAGGCCTTTGTTGACCGCCCGGGGCGCGCGTCGCCCCGGGTGGCTTCCCGAACGATCCAAGAGCCAATATCCCTATCGAGGGCGCGCCATGCGGTATCCCCATTCGCTGTTTGTGAAGATGGCTCCCCGGACGCTTGCCGCGGTCTTCATTCTGTCCGTCGCCTGCGGCCCGGCGCTGGCCGGCGATGCCCGCGCCGGCCATGACAAGGCGCGCCAGTGCCAGGTCTGCCACGGCCTGGACGGGCTTGCGAAACTGCCGGACGCGCCGCACATCGCCGGCGACAGCGCCATCTACATCGAGATGCAGCTCAAGGCGTATCGCTCCGGCGAGCGCACCCACCCGCAAATGTCGATCGTCGCCCAGGCGCTGAGCGACGAGGACATCTCCGACCTTGCCGCTTACTATTCCGCCATCGAGGTGACCGTTAAGGTCCCGGAGCTTTAGAGCCTTTTCCATCCAGGTTGATGCGCTAGAGCGGTTCATGGTTATAGGGAACTATTTGACCGGGATGATTTTGCGCCGTGGCTAGGCGCGGCTCGCCGGGCGATGCGGTGCATCGGCCAACAGCCGCAACACCGCCACGGCGCAAAAGAACCCGGCCTTCGGTGGGCCAAATCGGCCCACCGGGTTCGTTGCGGCGCTCGCCCGATATCCCGTATCGCGCGTCGCG